>JAHWKK010000033.1 GCA_019347945.1 Acidobacteriota bacterium
GTGGTGTGGGCAACCTTTCTTTTTATTTTTTTTATTTTTTTGTTTCTTTTTTTGGCTGTTTTTTTGTTTTGGTTTGTGGTCGGGGTTGTCTTTTATCTTTCATATAAACTATAATTATCATTTTTTTGCCGACGTTTTTTTTTTTTATTTAAAATTTTCACCCCCGACCCCGTATCCGCGACCGGGTTCAGACCCCGTATCCGAAGCGGATCTCGTAGATCGGCCGGCCTTCCTCACGATATTTCGCTTCGTAGTTGGTTCGAGGCTCTCCCGCGGTGAGCTCGCCCGCCTGGATGGCGAAGACCTTCTCGAACTCCGGAACCGCCGACTCGAAGTACTCCCGGTGGTCGGTGGCGAAGACGCCCCAGGCATCCGGCTTCATGGTGCGACGGATCTCGAGAAGCTTCTGCTCGCGCGCAATCCGTCGCTTCTTCTCCTTTTTGCGCGGCCACGGATCGGGGAAGTAGATGTGCACCTGATCGACCGTCTCATCGGGAAGCATCCTTTTCACGACGGCTTCGGCGTCGAAGTTCACGATCCGTGCGTTGATGAGGCTTCGCTTCTCCAGGCGGTTGACGATGATTCGGTAATAGTGAAGCGATTTCTCGATCCCGATCCAGTTGATTCCGGGGAGTTGCTCGGCGCTTCGGATCAGAAAGGAGCCCTTTCCGGATCCGATCTCGAGGGCGAGGGGATGGTCGTTGCCGAACTCGGTCCGCGAATCGAGCGGAACGAAGCCGCGGTCTCGGGGATTGATCCCGAGAAGACTGGATGGCTCGAGCGCGTCACGCTCGGTGATCGAAGGAATGGTCAAGGCAGGAACCAGGAGTCAGGATCCAGGATTCGGTGAAAGGCCTTCAGGAGGAGGGTCGAGGCCCGGTTGATCGGAAGACGAGGTGAGAGACGTCTCATCGAGGCTCTCGCAATTTCCTCCGGATCCTGAATCCTGGCTCCTGATTCCTGCCTTCACCAGCCGTAGCTGCCGCCGCCCGCCTGAGGTTCTTCGCGGCCGAGAAGCATCGCCGAGTACTTTTTGAAGTCGTCCGTGTCCAGGTAGTAGTCGGGAAGCCGCGGCTTGAGATAGGCGAGATACTCCTCGCCTGGGATCGGCTTGCCGCCGGATGTGATCAGTTCTCCGTAGACGTCGTACGGCATCAGGACGATCTCCTCCATGCCGCGAGAGCGGAAGAATCTCGTGTCCGGAGCCATCAGGAGATCCTCCGGCTTCACGCCGCGCTGAGTTTCCTGCGTGTCCTGAACTTCACGAACGAGACTTCTCGCATCCGGCGCGGTGATCTCTTTCACGAGGGCCTGAACGATCGCGACGTTGGTCAGCTCGATCAGCTCGCGGACCTCGTTGTGGTACTCCGACTGGGCCGTGCCGTTCTTCCGGTCCTTGAAACCGAATGCGACGGCGGTCTCCCCGCCATGTTCGTTGCCGAACATCTCGAGACCTCTGGGAATCCAGACGTTGAGATGTCGCTGAATGTCCTCGATCGAGAAGTCGCCCTTGCCTTCAGTTGCCATGACGGCGATGTCGCGAAGGAACACACGACCCGATCCGATGTGGAATCCCTCTTCCGAGAGCATCGGTCCCATCGACCGGGCCATCGGAGCATAGGAGAAGACCTTCTGCATCTCGAGCTGGTATTTACCGACTAGGTCGATGACTGTGGCGAAGACGACGTTGTCGAGGAAGTTGTTGAACGGAATGTTGAAAGCGTCGAGGACGTGCTGTCCCAGCTCCATGGCGAGAAGCTCGTCCATGGTGTCTTTCGCGACATCGGGATGTCCCGGCTTTTTCCAGCTCGGGTCGGCGGACAGGACCCAGAACATCTGATAGCCGTGCCTCAGCTCTTCGGCCATGATGCGGAGCACCGAGACTTTCATCTGATCGGTCGGTGCTTTCTCGAGGGTGAGGCGGTGCTGCTGGATCGAACCGAGCTCCGTCGAGGCCTGCGCCCGAATGATGTCGCGGGCGGAGTAGAACATGTTTCCCGTCATCTCACCGGCGTTCTCGATTTTTGGTTTGCCGGTGAAGCGTCCGTATTCGATGTCGTCGCTCTTGAGCTTGCCCACCTTTGCGACGAGCTCGAAAGGGGTCTGGCTTGCGAAGTACTTCGTCCAGTTTCGGAGCAGAAAATCGAGCTCCGGGAAGTTCTTCTTCTGCCACGAGACGATCGCCTCGTGGTATTTGGGTTCGATCCTGTCGGTTTCGTATCGTGCCAAATCACCCTCCTATGGAATCGCGACGGTCATAACGCATTGAGATCCGGGAGCATTCTCCCGAGATCGCAATGGAGGATCAATCATGTCAGAATGAAGGACCAATGGTCTCGATCGTCGTTCTGCATCCACCTGATCTGGACCTCTCCGGAATGGAGGGTTCGAAGAACGTGCAGAGGACGACGACCCTCGACGAGAGCAGACTCAACGGCGCCCAGCTGGTAGCCGTGATTCGAGGGAAACCCCCGGCGCGCCTTCCGGATGATGCCGTCATCGTGCAGGTGGGCAATGGACCGGCCGAGAGCTTCATCACGCTGCCGGAGGATTCGTCGCCTGACGTCATTCAGTCGGCTGTGCGAAGCGCGGTTCGCGCAGCGGCCGATCGACAACGCACCAGGGAGCTCGAGAAGAAGCTGGCTGCGCGAACGGCCGAGCTCGAGGAAATCAATGAGGTCGGGATGGCGCTGTCGACCGAGCGCGACCACGACGTGCTTCTCGACATGATCCTGCGCAAGACGCGGGAAGTCACGCGATCCGACGCCGGCTCGCTCTACCTGCTGGATCAGGTGGCCGATGGAGAGAGCGTTCTTCGATGGAAGGTTGCACAGAACGATTCGCTCGAGGTCGACTTCGACGAGCAGATTCTTCCCGTCACCAAGAAGAGCGTCGCGGGATTTGTCGCGCTCACCGGCGAGACTCTGGTGATCGACGACGCGTACGAAATCCCGGAGGACGTCGAATATGGATTCAATTTCTCGTTCGACAAGGCGACCGGATACCGGACGAAATCGATGCTCGTCGTCCCGATGAAGAATCAGAAGAACGAGATCACGGGCATCCTCCAGCTGATCAATCATCGCCTTCCCGACGCACCCAGGAGCCCGCTGAATGCGGACAACGTCGACGCGAGGGTCGAAGAGTACGGACCGCATACGATCAGCGTCGCACGGTCACTCGCCGGACAGGCGGCGGTCGCAGTCGAGAACAACCTTCTCTACGACTCGATCGAACGTCTGTTCGAAGGGTTCGTCACTGCGGCGGTCACCGCGATCGAGCAGCGAGACCCGACGACGTCCGGACACTCGTTCAGAGTCGCGGATCTGACCGTCGGGCTCGCACAGGTGCTGGACCGAGTCGAGACCGGACGCTTCCGGGAAATCCGCTTCACGCCGGAACAGGTCAAGGAGATCCGTTACGCGTCGCTGCTCCACGACTTCGGCAAGGTCGGCGTCCGCGAACAGGTGCTCGTCAAGCAGAAGAAGCTCTACCCGATGCATCTCGATCTCATCCGCTCCCGGTTTCACTACCTGGTGAAGTCGACGGAAGCCGAAGTTCTGCGAAGGCATTTCGAGGCGATCTGTAAGGGGAAGAAGGTCGTCGATGAAGCAATGCTCGAGCAGCTCGACGCCGAGCTGAAGTCGGAGATCGACGAGCTCCTCCAGTATTACGAAAGCGTGGCGAGCTCCAACGAGCCAACCGTACTTCCGGAGGGCAACTTCGAGATCCTGCAGCAGATCGGAAGCCGGGAGCTCGTCGATCCGCTCGGACAGAGGCAGACACTCCTCTCTCCCGAGGAGGTCCGGGTTCTCTCCATCCGGAAGGGAAGCCTCGACAACGACGAACGGAAAGAGATCGAGAGCCACGTCACACACACCTTCCACTTCCTGTCGAAGATCCCGTGGACGCGCGAGCTCAGCCGCGTTCCGGAGTATGCCTACGGGCACCACGAAAAGGTCAACGGGAGGGGATATCCCAGAGGCCTCGAAGGAGAGTCGATTCCGATTCAGAGCCGGATGATGACCGTCTCCGACATCTACGACGCGCTCACGGCGAAGGACCGGCCGTACAAGAAGGCGATACCGACCGAGCGTGCGCTCGACATCCTCAACATGGAAGTGAAGGACGGACTGCTCGACGAGGATGTCGTCGATCTCTTCGTCGAAGCAAAGGTCTACGAAAAGGGTACGTTACGCCATTGAAACGTGGCCCGGAGCTGCGGGGGAACCTGCAATGTTTCTGATACGTCAGAGGTTGGAAAGGACCGACGAATCACGAAAGGCTGCAGATTGAAGGTCAAACGCGCAGAAAAATACGGCTTCTGTTCCGGCGTCCGCATTGCGGACATGAAGGTCAAGCGTTTCGCCCGGAAGGGCGGAACCGGCTCGATCCTCGGGCAGGTCGTCCATAACGAACGAGTCGTCCAGGAGATGGCTGATCTCGGCGTGTCCACGGTCGATTCGATCGAGGAGACGACGGGCCCGACAATCGTCTTCTCTGCGCACGGGGTGCCCCCTTCCTTTCATGAACGTGCGACGAAGACAGGCCTCGAGGTTCTCGATACCACCTGCAAGTTCGTCTACGACATCCACAGGGAGTCCGACACCGCACGTGACGAAGGATGGCACCTGGTATTCATCGGTGACCCGAATCATCGCGAGGTGATCGGCTATACGAACGACCTCGATCCGTCGCGCTACCACATTCTCTCGACGGTCGAGCAGGCCGAGGCGATCGACTGGAGCCGATATCCGAAGATCAAGGTCTTCTACCAGACGACGCTCAACGCGGAAGAGTTCGAGCCCGTCGTCCGGGTGATCGAGGCGAAGGGAGCAGAAACGGCTCGCGCGGATACGATCTGTTACGCCACCAAAGAAAATCAGGAGGCTGCAAAGGCTCTGGCCGGTGATCCCGAGGTCGACGTCATCGTCGTCGTCGGTGGCAAGAAGAGCGCGAACACGCGGCACCTCTATGAGATCTGCCGGGCGATCAAGCCGTCCTATCTGGTTCACGAGGTCGAAGACATTCAGCCGGAATGGTTCGAAGGCGCGAGCGTGGTCGGCCTCACGGCCGGCTCATCGACGCCGGACTACATGATCGACGAAGTCGAGGCGAGCATCACGGGTGTACGGGAGGAAGTGGAAGCCTCATGAAGAGAAGACTGGCGTTTCTGGCGGCGATCGTCATCGCTGCCAGCATGGCGGTGCATGCCGCTCCGAAGACCGTTCCCCTCGACGAGGAGCTCAGGTACGACTGGCGTCTCAGAGGACCCCTTTCGTGGGTCGCGGCGATCGCGTTTCCCACGTCCGGAACCGGGAATCTCAGGACGAGCGTTTCGCCGCGCGACACGGTCGAGACCGAGCTCACGATTCGCGCCAGGAAAGGCTCGGACTTCTACCGGTACGAATCCGAGATCGAGCGAGAATCGATCAAGACACTGATGTCGTATCACGGCTACGCGTGGGGTGACAAGGAGAAGGAGGAACGGACATTCTTCGACTACGTGAAGAAGGTCGCCCGGATCTTCAAGCGCTCCTACAAGAAGGAAGACGAGACGAAGGAAGAGGCGATCCCGGGACGTCCTTTGCGGGATGTCCTCACTGGGATCTACTATCTCCGAATCAACTCCGACGCCTTCACGAAACCGGTCAACGCCGAGATCTACTCGGACGGGACGATGTACCCGGTGGTGTTCAAGCCCCTCGGTGTGAAATCGATGAAGTTCGAAGGAGCAAAGGGCACCGTTCGAGGATTCGAGATCACCGCACGGCCGGGAGACGAAAAGAGGTGGCCGGGTGGAGTCGAGGTCTGGTTCACCACCGATGAGCGGAAGATCCCGGTTCAGATCTCGATCAATCAGACTCTTGCGAATCTCCAGCTCGATCTGGCCTCGATCGAGAAAACGGGAAGCGCTCCGAAGCCGACGGCCTTCGTCCCTCCCGGACGCTAGAAGCAGGAACCAGGAAGCAGGAGCCAGGATCCAGGAAGCAGAATCCAGCAAGCAGAGTCAACTTTTTTCACGAGCCTCCCCCAGATCTTTCGCCGTCCTTCGGCGGCTCAGGATGACGAGGGGTAGGTTTCTCCGAGAGCAAACATTCGTCCATGATCGTCGCTTCGCCAAAACACAACATTCGTCATTATTCGCGCGTGCTCCGCCGAGCTCTGTCTCCTGAATCCTGAATCCTGAATCCTGATCCTGTCTCCTGGCTCAATGAAAGTCGTGGCTGTCGATTCTCGCGAAATCGAGGACTGGCCAGAATCTTTCGGCACGCAGCGACGGTTGACCCCCTTCCTTCTGCAGAATCCCTTCGACGATCAGTCCGGGTGAGGTGACAATTGTCGAGCGATTGTCCCGGAAGAGGCTCGGATTGACGATCGCCTGCGCCATTCCGGTCTCGTCCTCCAGGGTGAGGAAGACGAAACCCTTCCCCGTGGCAGGCCGCTGCCGAACGATGACGGCGCCGGCAGTCCGCACCCGTTTTCCTCCCGGCTCCCGCAAAAGCTCTGCTGCGGAGAGGACACGCTGACTTTTCAGACTCGACCTCAGATGTTCCATCAGATGAGGGCCCGTCGTGAGCTGCGTCGCATGGTAATCAGCGACCGTCTCTTCGAGAGCGGACATCTCGCTCAGAGGGGAAGCTCTGAGCGATCGATCGCTCTTCTCGAAGAGCACGCCGGCTTCTCTGGCAACCCGCGCAACCTGCCACAGCGCGGACCGGCGAGTCTGTCCGAATCCGGAGAGAGCGCCGGCCCATGCGAGCCGGGTCAGCTGATCCTGTCCCGTACGGCATCGCATCTCCAGATCCTCGATCGATTCGAAGTCTCCGTTCGCACGCGCCTGCTCGATTCTCCGGCCCACCTGCTCGCGCAGACCATTGACGTATCGCATCCCCAGCCGGACGCTTCCTTCCTCCCATGAGCACTCCCACCCCGATCGATTGACGTCGACGGGAAGGACGCTCACGCCGTGTCGCTGCGCATCCTTGATGAGCGTCGCGGGGTGGTAGAAGCCCATCGGCCAGGAATTGAGCATCCCGATCAGAAAAGCCGCGGGATGATGAGCTCGAATGTAAGCGCTTGCATAAGCAATCAGCGCGAAGCTGGCGGCGTGCGATTCCGGAAACCCGTACAACGCAAACGAAGTGATCGACTGGACGATCTGATCCTGTGCCTTGCCGGTGATGCCGTTGGCTTCCATTCCGGAGCGGAGCTTCATCTCGATCAGCTGCATCTTCTCGACCGAGCGTTTGAACCCCATCGCCCTACGCAGCTCTTCGGCTTCACCGCCCGAGAATCCGGCGGCCACCATCGCGATGCGAAGCAGCTGCTCCTGAAAGAGGGGAACTCCGAGGGTTCGTTTCAGGATCGGCTCGAGTGAAGGATGGGGGTACTCGACTTCTCGCTTCCCCTGGCGCCGGTCGAAGAAAGGATGCACCATGCCGCCGACGATCGGACCGGGTCGGATGATCGCGACCTGAATGACGAGATCGTAAAACTTTTCCGGCCGGTTTCTCGGAAGCGAGGCCATCTGCGCACGGCTCTCGACCTGAAAAACCCCGACCGTGTCGGCCTCGTTCAGCATCCGATAGACCAGCGGATCGTCCTGCGGGAGATGGGCGAGGTCGACCTCGGTTTTCTCGTTCTCCCGGATGATCGGGATCGCGCGCTCGAGCGCGGCCAGCATTCCGAGCCCGAGAAGATCGACTTTGATGATGCCGAGATCGGCGCAGTCGTCCTTGTCCCACTGAATGACCACTCTGCCGGGCATCGAAGCCGGCTCGAGCGGAACGACCTCATCGAGCCTACCGCTCGTCATGACCATTCCTCCCGAATGCTGACCGAGATGGCGGGGAAGGTTCTGGATCCGTTGCCACAATCCGATCAGATGCCGCACACGTCCGTCGTCCGGATCGAGTCCTGCCGACTGCAGCTCCTTCTCCAGGCCGGTCACGGTTTCGCGGATCTCGCCGAATGTCCACCGGCCGACCTGTTTCGCGAATCGGTCGATCTGTTCCGGCGAAAAGCCGAGCGCCTTGCCCACTTCCCTCGCTGCGGAACGCTCCCGGTAGGTGATCACGTTGGCCGTCATCGCGGCGCCACGTTCGCCATATCGGTCGTAGACGTATTGAATCGCGCGCTCACGCTGATCGCCGGACGGAAGATCGAGATCGATGTCCGGCCATTCACCTCTCTCCTCCGAAAGAAATCGCTCAAAGAGAAGCTCCATCTTCACCGGATCGACCGCCGTGATCGAAAGCGCGTAGCAGACCGCGCTGTTCGCCGCCGATCCGCGACCCTGAACGAGAATGTTCTCCCGGAGGCAGAACTGAACGATGTCCCAGACGATGAGAAAGTAGCCGGCGAGATCGAGCTTTTCGATCATCGTGAGCTCACGATCGATCTGCGCCTGCGCTTTCACGGTCAGCGGACGGAAGCGCGCCCGTGCACCGTTCCAAGTGATCTGCCGCAGATACGACATGGCGGTCTCGCCCGGAGGAAGAGGGTAGTCGGGGAAGCGATAACCGAGGTTGGCGAGGGTGAAGTCGAGCTCGGAGGCGAGCTCGATCGATGCATCGATCGCATGCGGAAGATCCGAGAAGAGCGTGCACATCTCCGCGGCGGATCGGACATGCCGCCCTGCATTCTCCTCGAGCAGCGTCCCCGCCGCATCGAGATTCGTTCCATGCCGGATGCACGAGAGAACATCCGCGAGCTCCCGGTCACCAGGAGCCGCGAAGCGGACGGCATTGGTCGCGACCACCTGCAGCCGGTGATTCCGTGCGATGTCGATCAGCGCCTGGTTGCGATGCTCCTGTTCCCTCAGATGGTGACGCTGCAACTCGACGTGTACGTGATCCGAGAAGATCGCCTTCAGCTTTCCGATCAGATCGGAGGCGGCGCCGATGCCACCGTGGCGTAGCGTCCGCGCGACGATTCCATCCGAGCCTCCCGTCAGACAGTGCAGCCCCGACGCGTAGCGTTCGATCATCTCGAGATCGAAGCGCGCCTCTCCCTTTTCATTCGCGAGCGCCCCTTCGGTGATCAGCCTGCAGAGATTCCGGTAGCCCTCCCGTCTTCGGACGAGTAGCGACAGCCGCGCTTCTCCAGCCGCGGATCGCTCCCCGGGGCTCACGAGTCGAAGAGATCCGAGCGGATTCGTCTCGTTCAGAACCAGATCCGCACCGACGAGCGCTCGAATCCCTGCTCGTTTGGCCGCCGTGTGGAATCGCGGCGCACCGTACACGCCATTCACCTCGATCAGCGCCGCCGCCGGCAGTCCTCGGGCAGCCGCATGCTCGATCAGATCCTCCGGAAGCGACGCCCCTTCGAGGAACGAGAAGGCCGACTGCATTCGCAGTTCGACGTAGTCGCGAGGACTGCCGCGATGCGCCCGCGGCTTCCACGCGCGCTGGCGCAGCCCCTCCTTCCTCGCACCGGACGAGGCCGTCGGCAGTTTGCCTCCGAGGGTTCGGGATGGTGGTGTTGATGAGCTCTGGCGCATTTGAAGAAGGGATCAGGGATCAGGGATCAGGGATCAGGGATCAGGTTGTGAGACGAGGAGAACCCGTCGTTGTCGATTCACGAGTGCGTCGCTTTCGAGACTCTCGCGAAGTCCGATGAGCATCCTGCCGATTTCTCGTATTTTCTCGGTCAGTACCTCCGCGATCTGAGCAGGCAGATACACTAGATGTTGTGAAAGTAAAATCTGCGTTTCGATCTCTGCCAGCGACCCGGAGGCAATTGATATAAATCTCAGATATTCTTTGCGGCTGCGACGGCCATTGCCTTCGGCGATATTGCTTGGAATCGAAATGGCCGAGCGTCGGATCTGGGCCGTCAGTCCGTAGCACTCTTCCTGTGGGAAAATCGACGTAGCTTTATAGGTCTCGACAACGAGATCCATCGACTTCTGCCAGACTTTCAGTTCCTTGAATCGACCCATTTTCTTCTCCTTTCGGTTATTTGCTTTGCTGATCCCTGATCCCTGATCCCTGATCCCTGATCCCTGATCCCTGATCTCTGATCCCTGCCTCTCAGTCATACATCCCGTCGGCAAACCATTTCTCCTTTGTCGAGTCGTAATAGATCCGGTAGAGCCCGCCGCGTGCGAGCTCGACGTCCCAGTAACTTCGCTCCACCGGATGGTCCGACCACCACCCTTCTTCCAGACGCCACGGTCCCGAAGCCACCCGAACCGCTCCCTCGATGCGCGACTCCTTCGAGTCGAGCGGGCGAAGTCGCACGGGGCGGGTCTCCCGAGAGGTGTCGAGCTCGAGGATCACCTCGAGCTCGACGGGAGGGCGGATCGTCCGGACGGTGAGGAGTCCCCGGTGCGGTGCCGGATCCCGCCGGTTCATCGGAGGAGGGGGAGGGTCGAAGGCGACGAGATTGAATCGTTCGGGAGACCGGCTGTCGACCGTTCGTGGCGAGCCGACCCGCTCGCGGCTGACCATTGAGCTGAGCCGCGCAATCGTCGTTGCGATCCTGTCGGGCGACATCGCGGGCGGACCGAAAAGCGACATCTGCGCGGTCCGAGGCCGGTCCGGATGTGCCGTGAAGAGGAAGCCGGTGACCGGCGCCCCCGGCGGTGTCGCTTCGAGCTCGAGCCTGACGAAGGTCAGCAGCGTTTTGACCTCTCGAGTCGGAGTCGGCAGCCGGATCGTTCGATCGTGAAAGCCGTCGGGCTCGAGGCGGAGCGACACCTCGAGAATCCTGCAGGAAAACCCGAGCGACTCCATCCGGCGGCAGAGCCGGTCGAGCGCCGCATTCGCGACGAAGAGAAACGGCTCGAGAGCCACCAGCGGCCACTCCAGATCCATCCCCTCGCTGAACTCCGGCGGCGGCACGCGCGGAATGATCGGAGTCGGATCGAATCCTCGTGCGGAACAATGAAGCTGCCGGCCGGTCTCGCCCAGCCGCGTCGCCACTTCCGCTTCCGAAAGATTCGCGAGCTCTCCGATCGAACGGATCCCCCATCGGTCGAGCGTCCGTCCGATCTCGAGCCCGGGATCGAGACGCTCGATCGGAAGCGGCGCCAGGAACTTCATCTCGTCTCCCGGCTCGACGATCGTCGGAGACTCCGGAAGCTCGGCCGCGATCCGTGCCGCGAGCTTGCTCGCTGCGATTCCGACCCGCGCGCGGAGCCCTTCCCGTTCCGCCTCGTGCAAAGCCGAGGAGGCGAGCGCGCGCTCCGGATGATCCGAACCCGCGTAGTGCCGCTCGAGCCCCGAGATTTCCATGTAAGCCACTCCCGCCGCGCCGTCCTCGACACGGGGAGAAAGACGGGCCGCGACATCGAGAAGCGCTTCCTGCGCTGCTTTCTCGCAGTCGGCGTCGCGCCCTCGTGCGATGAGGCCGGGGACGATCGCACGCCCCTGGGGAAGCGTCATCCCGGCGCGCACCCCGAGCACGCGCGCCCGCTTCGAGGCGGCCGCGATGAAAGCGCGCGATCCATTCCCCTCGACGATGGCAACCGTTTCGGTCGCGAGCTCCGGCTCGCTTCGCAGCCGGGCAGCGAGAGGAAAGAGCGGAACGTAGAAGCAGGCGATTCGCATGGTTGAGCAGGAGCCAGGATTCAGGAGCCAGGATTCAGGAACCAGGATTCAGATTCCGGCGCCAGAGTTAGGTTGAAGTGATTTCCGGAGGCCGTTAAGCATTCGGCCTATTTCACGACAACATTCCATGGCGGGCTCGAGATCGGGATCTGGCAGATAGTTCAATCGCGAAGCCAGAATCATTTGAGTTTCGAGCTCGGCGAGTGACCCAAGTGCGATTGATAAATGATTCAGGTATGCCCCGGTCGAAGATCGCGCATGACCTTCTGCAATGTTTGAAGGAATCGATATCACCGAACGTCGAATCTGAGCTGTCAGTCCGAAAACTTCCTCGCGGGGCATTCCTTCAGTCAAGTGATAGATCTCGACTACGAGATCCATCGCTCTTTTCCAAACGCGCAGATGTTTGAAGCTCTTGATTTTTTTCGGATCAAATCCAGCATCCCTCACATCTTGCACTCCATTCCAATGCTGGTTCATGAATCTCCACGTCTGATTTCCATCCACACCACGACATTCGATCGTTGTTTCATCGAATCGTGAATCCTGAGTGTCTTTTGCTGAAGGCCTCACCATTTGATTACCTTTCTGAATCCTGGTTCCTGAATCCTGGTTCCTGAATCCTGGCTCCTGAATCCTCATATCCTCATCCGCAGCGACATTGCCGCGGACTGCGTCGTCGTTCGTGTCCGATGCTTCGCCAGATGCAGCCGGGAGCCGATCCCCGTCAGAAGCGAGGGCCCCGAGCCCCGCCGGTGCCAGAAGACCCGCTCCTGACGAGTCATCAGCGAGGCTTCTTTTCCAAGATTGCAGGCCGGCCACGGCGCCGAGACGAGGAGGATGCCACCGGTCGAGGAGGCAGCGCGCGAAAGTCGGAGCCACGCGGCATCGACCGGCCGCCGTCCGCGCAACCGGGTTCCGAGCTCCAGCACGACCAGAGGAAAGCCCGTCGTCAGCAGAAGCTCCGCCGCATTCACCGCATCGAGAACCCTCTCCGGACGCACCCACAGCAGGCGCTCGAGATCAACCCCCCCATCCTCGGCGTTTTTCGGATCGAGCGCATCCCCATGATCGACCAGAGCGACGTTCTCCCCCGAGGAGGTGATCGAAGCGAGCGCCGCGATGACGAGCGAGAATCGCCCGGAAGACCGATGGCCGTGAACCTCGGTCATCGATCCCCGCGGGAAACCGTGGAGAAGCGTGTCGAGCGAACGGATCGAGGAATGCTGCACCCCCGCTTCCCGCCGCTCCGTCGCCCGGACCAGATCCCTTCCGGTCATGAGCCTCCGCGCCAGCCCCTCCTCGAGATCAAGCCGCGCGAGCGGACCCCCGGAATCCCCTTTACTTTCCGTCACCGGTTCGACGGGGGCGGGTCGCAGAGCCCGGGGACGGTTCCAGTCGACGTCGAAAAGTAGAGCCTGAGAAGCCATGACGTCTCCCCAATATAGGCGGTAATGAGGCGTAAATCAAGCTTTCTGAATTCTTCACCACTTGGATTACGGAAATTCCTTAACCTGAAATCATGATACCATCATGACATGAGGAAAAAGGTCAGCACGGTCATCGAGGAGAGCTTGTTTCGGCGTACGAAAGTCGAAGCGCTCCGTCAGGAGGTCCAGATCAGCGATGTCATCACGGATGCTCTCGAAGCCTATCTCGATCAAAGGGGAAGCCCTCGCGGACCGGGAGGTATCGTGGCTCAGTCCTGGAGATCCATTCCGCTCGCTCGATCGCTCGTCGAGATGATCATGGATGAGGAGGAATACGATTCCGACACTCGATGAGATCCCGAACGGATCGCGAATCTTCATCGATGCATCCATTTTCATCTATCACTTCACGGGGGTCTCGAAGGAGTGCCGGCGACTTCTCGAGCGATGTGAACAGGGTGGGCTGGAAGGCATCGTTTCGGTGACCCTGCTCGCCGAAGTATCGCATCGACTGATGATGATCGAAGCAGTTTCGAAAAAGCTGGTCGAACCCGGCAATGTTGCGCAGAAGCTTCGATCGAAGCCGTCCCTCGTCCGGAAGCTCGGCTCATATCAGGAGCAGATCGACAGGATTCCCCTCATGGGGATCGAGGTCAGGCCGGTCGATCTGGCAACGCTGCATCGATCGAGAACGGGGCGTGAGTCGTTCGGACTCCTCACGAACGACTCGATCGTTCTCGCATCTCTCGAGGAGGTCGAAGCCGATGGGCTCGCGACCGGTGATCAGGACTTCCTGCGGGTCCGCGGTCTGAAAGTTTTCCATCCGAACAATCTCGGGTGATTCCGGGTCAGCTGTACGACTACGCCGGACCCGTCAGTTCGCCGGTTCCCGCTCTCCCGTTCTGCACTCTTCCAGCCGTTTTTCGAGATAGCGCCTCTCCGCCGGGCTGGTCACCAGCTCGATTGCCCGGGCGTAGGCGGCGGATGCTTCGTCGAATCGGCCGAGTCTGCGGAGGAGGTCCGCTTTCGACGCGGGGAGAAGGTGGTAGTTCCGGAGTGCGCCGCTCTCTTCGATCCGTGCGATCCAATCGAGCGAGCTCACCGGATCGGAAGCCATCGCGCTCGCCACCGCGGCGTTGAGCTCGACCACGGGGTTCCGGATGTAGCGGGGGAGGGCACGGTAGAGCAGCGCGATCTGCTTCCAGTCCGTCTCTGCGGCGTTCGGAGCCGTGCCGTGCAACGCTGCGATCGCGGCCTGGATCTGATACGGCCCCGGAGCAGCGACCGCGAGCGCCTCGTCGAGAATTCTGGTTCCCTCGTCGATCCGGCTCCGGTCCCACGCCTCGCGATCCTGATCCTCGAGCGGAACGAGATCGCCATCCTCCGAGATCCTCGCGGCCCGTCGCGCATCGGTCAGCAGAAGGAGCGCGAGCAGGCCCTTCGCCTCCGCCGACTCCGGCATCAGCTCGACGGCGAGTCGCGCGAGCCGGATCGCTTCTGCGACCAGATCCGGCCGGATCAGCGACACCGCCTCGGTCGATGCGTAACCTTCGTTGAAGATCAGGTAGATGACCGAGAGGACGGTGTCGATCCGTTCATCGAGTTTGTGACGCGGCGGGATCTCGAATGGGATGCCCGCCTCCCGGATCTTTTTCTTCGCGCGGACGATCCGCTGCGCGGTGGTCGGTTCCGGCTCGACGAAGGCGCGGGCAATCTCGCGCGTGGTGAGTCCTACGAGGGTGCGGAGGGCGAGTGCGGAGCTGGCTTCGGGGGAGAGGGAGGGATGACAGCAGACGAAGAGCAGCCGCAGACGATCGTCCTCGATTGCCGGGGGATCGGCGAAGGTGTCATACGCGGCGGCTTCGAGATCATCGGGCAGAGCAGCGCTTCGATCCCGCCGCATGCGGTCGATGGCGATGCGGCGCGAAACGGTGTTGAGCCATGCCCCTGGGTTGTCGGGGATGCCGTCGCGCTCCCACGACGCGAGCGCACGTGCCGTCGCCTCCTGCAGAGCATCCTCAGCAGTGTCTAGATCACCGGTCATCCGAACGAGGCCGGCGAGGACACGCCGGCCATCGGATCGGAAGACTTTTTCGACGATTCGCGCGAGGTGCAAGCGATCAGGCCCCCGCTCCGAGCGGGCGGATCTCCACAGCGCCCTCATGCATGCCGGGCATCTTCTCCGCCCATTCGATCGCCTGTTCCAGATTGTCGACCTCGATGACGTAGTAGCCGCCGAGCTGCTCGCGGGTCTCGGCGAACGGGCCGTCGACCGTGCGCGCTTTCCCGCCGGAGAAGCGGACGGTGGTGGCGGTCGAGGTCGGCTTTAGCTCCGCACCGCCGCGCATTGCCCCGGCCTTGTCGAGCGCCTCGCCGTAGCTCGTGTGCTCCGCGTAGATCTTCTCCATCTCTTCGCTGCTCATCGATTCCCAGCCGCTCTCGTCGCCGTAGATCAGAAGGATGTATTTCATGATGAATCTCCTCTCGTCATTTTGTACTACTACGGGATTGACGCACGAGGGGCCGGGGAATCGACATCTGTGGCGAAAAAATCGAAATCCGGTGAAAATTGCCACCGATCCCGTCGTGATCGAGGGAGAGATGGTCGCCGAGTACCAGGCGTTCTATGGGTTCGGCGGCGCTTGATGCTCGTCCCGCGTACGCACGAGAAAATTGCGAAGCCGGATTGAACGAGGCTGACGAAACCGTCTTACCCGATGGATGACGGTACGAACCCGTTCACCGGCGCTTACGCCGGCTGGCGATGATCAGCCCGATGCCACCGCCGATGAGCACTGCGCTGACGGCAGGGTGCACGAGCTCGCGACGCGTCGTTTCCACTCCGAACGAGACCTCTCCGACATCGAAGCCGTGCCGCTCACGCGAGGGGAGTGGAACGAAGAGTGACGTTACACCGAGTATGAGCAGAATCACGCCAATGATGAGCAAGGTGCGCATGAGCCGATATTCTAGGAGCCATTCCCGCACCGAGCAACTGGCTCATCGTCGAATGATCGCCACCGGATGATGCCACCAGATGATGGCAGGACGATCTTCAGCGCTGAGTCCCTGCGGCGGCGATCGATCTCTATATTCTACGGCTCGGGGTTGCGGATCGTAGTTGAATTTATTCGCCATTGGCCCCGGGATATGCGTGGCTGTGCGGCTCCACGGCGCACAATGTTCGGAGGCGGCCCTGACCGGGGCGCATCGGCCACCTGGGCATCCTTTTGAGCTCGGAGGGTCTACGGACAGATCATAACGGCATGTCGGGAACGGCACCCGGCGCCCAGGCCGCGGGATCCAGCGCCGGAGGCGCCCTATAAAGTAGCGCGGGGTGGAGCGGCCGGAGGCCGCGGAACCCCGGGGCACGAGGGCATCCGGGATGTCGAGCCCCGAAGGGGCGACAGGTGCGTCGTCATCGAGATAAGGGCGCACGAGGTGAAGACGCGTTCCTCGCCCGAGGTCTGCGGCTCAGAGATACGCGGGCGGTTTGCGGTTGTACTCTTCCGACTGGCCTCGAGGGACGCTGAGCGTCTTCCAGCTCGGCCCGGCATGGTGTTTTGCGAGCAGAACGATCTGTCCGATGTGAGAGGCGTAGTGAGTCAGCTGGCGGAGGGCCGCCTGGAGAACGGTGAGCGATTCCCCCCGGATCGTCACCTCCCGTTCGAGATCGGCGGCGACGAGCGGGTCGATCGCCTCGAAGAGGAGCCTCCAGCCGCTCTCCCAGCGCCTCATCAGCGACTCCCGCGTGTCGGAATCGGAGAGGACGAACTCGGAGTCACGATCGCGGTCAGGTTTCTCCCCGTCGCTCGTGAGGAAGTCGCTCCATCGCGAGTGCATGTTCCCGGACAGATGCCCGACGAGAATGGCGATGCTGTTTTCCTCGGGAGCGAGCGCCGCGAAGAACGCCGCATCCGTCGTCTGGTCGAGTGCGCTCTCAGCGAGGATCTTCAGCCGGCGGTATTCGCGCGCGAGTGTCGTGACGGGTGATTCGATCGGCATTGTGTGATCTTACCTGCAGACGCTCGAACGAAGTCGAACAGGTGCTGGCGTGCTGTCTGCTAGATGGAACGGAGGAGGAAAAGAAAATGGGACTATTCGGAAGGATCAAAGACAAGATATTCGGACAGTCGGCGGAAAAGCCGGAAGATGCCGGTAAGGCGGGGCCGTCGAGAGTTCAGAAGCGCCAGGGGATCGACACCCCTGGCACCAGCGGTGCGGCAGTTTCGAACATCGGGCCGGGCGCCTCGGGCGGCAGGGTCGACGTGGAGAAATCACTCGACGAGATGGCCAAAAAGAGCTCGCAGGAGCTCGACTGGCGCCATTCGATCGTCGACCTGATGAAGCTCGTCGGGATGGACAGCAGCCTCTCGGAGCGCCGCGAGCTCGCCGACGAGCTCGGGTACGACGGCGACAAGGGAGACACGGCAACGATGAACATCTGGCTTCACAAGCAGGTGATGAAGAAACTGGAGGAGAACGGCGGCCGGGTTCCTCGCGAGTTTCTCGATTGATGCTGGTGCGTAGAATCTTCGGTACTTTCCGCGACGGGGCGGGATAGTTTGGACTGGATATTTTTCAACGGCTGGACGGGGCTGCTGCGGACTCTGATCATCGGAGTGCTCGCCTACGTGAGCCTTCTGATCCTCCTTCGCATCGCCGGCAAACGAACGCTGTCGAAGATGAACGCGTTCGATTTCGTCGTCACCATTGCTCTGGGCTCTACGCTCGCAACCGTCATTCTTTCGAAGGATGTTCCGCTGCTCGAGGGAGCGCTGGCCTTCGCGGTTCTGATCGGGATGCAGTTTCTGATCACGTGGAGCAGTGTTCGCACGAGCTGGGTGCGGCGGGTCGTGACCGGAGAGCCCCACCTCCTTCTGTACCGGGGTGAGGTCCTCGATGAACCGATGCGCGGCACGCGTATCACGAAGGACGAGATTTTGTCGGCGATTCGGAACGCGGGGCTGACTTCGCTCGATGAGGTCGAAGCAGTGGTGCTCGAAACGGACGGCTCGTTCAGCGTGATCCGCCGCAGCAGCGACCCCGGCGACGAGACCCTCGAGGGCGTCGCCATGCCCGATCACCTCGAACAACGGCTGAAGCACTGATCCCGCTTCCGCTAGACTGCGCCGATGATTCCTGCACACGAAGCGCTCGAGAGACTCCGGGAGGGCAATCGCCGCTTCGTCGGCGATGCCCCGGCCCATGATGCCCTCGACAGCGAGACCCGGAGAAGCGAGCTGCTGGAAGGGCAGGAGCCTTTCGCGATCATTCTCGGTTGTTCCGATTCGCGGGTACCGGCCGAGCTCGTCTTCGATCAGGGGCTGGGAGATCTCTTCGTAATCCGAGTCGCGGGAAACATCGTCGCGCCGTCGCAGGTGGGAAGCGTGGAGTTCGCAGCCGAGCAGTTCGGGACGCGTCTGGTCGTCGCAATGGGTCACTCGATGTGTGGCGCGATCGTGGCGACGCTCGAGGAGCTCGAGCGGCCGACGACGGGTCGTTCGACGAACCTCGCTTCGATCGTCGATCGAATCCGCCCGTCGGTCGAAGGCCTTCTGGAAACGTCGCTTCGCAACGATCGGGAGGCGCTGATCCGGCAGGCCGTCAGGGCCAACATTCGCGCGGCCGCCGACCATCTGCGCCACGGCTCTCCGATCCTCGAGCAGCTCATTCTCTCGGAGGGACTCGTCGTGGTCGGTGCCGAATACTCGCTCGAAACCGGCGTCGTGGATTTCTTCGACGGAGTGTGAGCGGTCCCGATCGCCTCCGAGCCCCCGGATACAATCCGCCGGGATGAAGATCGAATTCGGCACGGACGGCTGGCGCGCCGTCATCGCGGAGGGCTTTACATTCGACAGCGTGAAGATCGTCGCGCGTGCCATGGGCGTCGCGGCACGAGCCATGGATTCCCCTCGGGAGGTATCGAGCAACCTTCTCGTCGTCGGCTACGACCGTAGATTCCTCTCCCGGGAGTTTGCGCTCGTCGTCGCGGACGAGCTTGCGGCTTCGGGGTTCGAGGTTGTTCTGTCGAATGCGGCGACGCCGTCGCAAACGGTGTCGCACGCCGTTCGCTTCAAACGCGCGGCCGGTGGCGTCGTGGTGACCGCGAGCCACAATCCTGCGATCTACAACGGACTGAAGTTCAAGGGATGGTACGGAGGCTCGGCTCTTCCCGGGATCTATGATTCGATCGTCTCGGCTCTCGGGACATCGGAAGATCGCGCAGGCGGAGCGGTCCGGGAGACCGACATTCTGGCGGACTATCTCGCCGCGATCCGAGCCCGGCTCGACGTCGAGCTGCTCGAGCAATCGGGAATCCGGATTCTTCACGATCCGATCCATGGAGCTTCTGCCGGTCTGCCCGGAAGAGCCGTCCCCGAAACCGATGTGACGACAGTTCGTGGTGAAGTGAACCCGGGGTTCGGCGGCGTCAATCCCGAGCCGATTCCGAGCAACCTCGATGCTTCGATGGAAACGATGAGGTCGGGAGAGTTCGATCTCGCGATCTGCAACGACGGTGACGCGGACCGGCTCGGGATTCTCGACGAGAGCGGGCGGTTCGTCACACCTCACCAGATCCTCACCCTTCTCGCGCTCGACCTCGTCCGGCGGAAACGAAAGACCGGGGAGATCGTGAAGACCTTCTCGACGACCCGGCAGATCGAGCGGCTCGGCCGGATTCTCGACGTGCCAGTCGTAGAGACCGCGATCGGCTTCAAGCACGTCGTCGATCGGATGCTCACTCACGATGTCCTCATCGGGGGAGAGGAGAGTGGAGGCGTCGGGTTTGGCGACTTCATTCCCGAGCGTGATGGCGTCCTTTCCGGACTGATGGTGGGAGAATGCGTTGCGGCGAACGAAAAGCCGCTCTCCACCCTGATCGCGGAGATGGAGGAGGAGATGGGGCCGAGCCGCTACGGCCGGCGGGACATCAGAACGACCTCCGAGGCCTGCGCTGCTGTGGTCGAGAGCGCGCGAAGCGGGGAGCTCGACGGGAAATTCGGACGCGATTTCGTCGCGCGCGAAGAAATCGACGGGGTTAAGCTCAACTATGCCGACGGAACGTGGATTCTCTTCAGGCGGTCCGGCACCGAGCCGCTGATCCGCATCTACTGCGAGAGCGCGACTCAGGAGCGCGTCGACGAGTGCCTCGAGCAGGCCGCGGAGCTGATGCGCTGAACCGGACCCTGAGTGTCGAGCGCGTCGGGCACAGGAAATGCTGCACAAAAGAGAATGTCGAGTCACGCGGACAGGGACATGGCGGACTGCCCGAACTGCATTCTGGTTGCCGAGGACGATCCGGCGCTTCGAAAGCTGTTGATCAGCTCTCTGCGCCGCGAGGGGTATCGGCTGCATGAAGCGAAGGACGGTCGTGAAGCGCTGAAGGAGATGCGATCTGGTGAGGCGGAGCTCCTGATTCTCGATCTGATGATGCCCAAAGTATCGGGTTGGGAGGTTCTTCGTCGCCGGGCCGAGGATCCCGACTTGCAGCGGATCCCCGTGATCGTGATCAGCGCCGCGAAGGATTCTGCCGTCGCCGAAGTGCTCGATCGGGACATCTGTGCGCTCCTTCCCAAGCCGTTCGACCTCGATGCATTGCACTCCCTGGTGCGGAGCTGTCTGACGCACGCTCATCCTCCGCGCCTTGCCACGAGCTGAGCGGCGTAACAGGATCGAGTTTCTGCCGCCATCCGGCTTTCTGGCACGTTCCGCGCTCAGAGTTTCCGTTCATGAGCGATCGGAAAATGCTGATCAACGCGAAGAATCCGGAAGAGATCCGGATTGCGACAGTTCACGGAACGGAGCTCGAGAATTTCCAGATCGAAGTTTCCGATCGTGGACTGACGAAGGGAAACATCTACCGGGGTCACGTACACAACGTCGAGCCTCGTCTGAACGCTGCATTCGTCGACTACGGTGTGAGAAAGAACGGATTTCTCGCCGCTTCCGGCGTCGTCCGGCAGGCATGGTCGAACGAGCCGCACGGCGGGAGCAGGCCGCCGCCGATCGACGAAGTCCTCGGAGCCGGCGCCGAGCTGCTGGTACAGGTTCGGAAGGAGCCGATCGAGGAGAAGGGTGCGCGGGTCTCGACCGACATCGAGCTGATCGGACGACACCTCGTATTGAGACCGTACGGAACTGAGGTTCACGTCGACCGCAGCGTCACCGACGAGACGAAGAGAAAGGACCTCACCGCGCTCGGTGGAAAGCTCGGTGTCGACGCCGGTAACGGAGTGCGGATCCGCGAGAATGCGATCGGCCAGACTCTCGACACGGTGCGGCGCGATCTCCGGATGCTGCAGAGGCTGTGGAAGCGGATCATCGACGAGTCGAAGAAGGGGAAGGGTCCGAAGCTTCTCTACACCGACCAGGACATCATCATGCGCGCGCTCCGCGACCATCTCACAGGCGACATCGACGAGGTCCTGATCGACGATCCGCTCGCGTTTGCGAGAGCTGAAAAGCTGCTCCGCATCTTTATCCCGCGCGGGCGGGTGAAGCTGATTCATTACGAAGAGCGAACTCCGCTGTTCGAACGGTTCGACATCGAGACTCGGATCGATCGGATTCATGCGCGAACCGTAGAGCTTCCTTCCGGAGGGATGATCTCGATCGACCGCACCGAGGCGCTCGTGGCAATCGACGTGAACTCGGGTAAGACATCGAAGGGGCTCGGCCGCGACGAGACGGTGCTGATCGCAAACACCGAAGCGGCCAACGAGATCGCGCGACAGCTCCGGCTCCGCGACGTCGGCGGTCTCATCGTCGTCGATTTCATCGACATGCGATCGCAGAGTGACCGAAAGCGGGTCGAACGGGAGATCAGAGCGGCGATGCGACCGGATCGCGCCCGGTACACCGTTGGCCGGATCTCGCCGAACGGTCTGCTCGAGATCAAGCGACAGCGCCTCGGTGAAGCGCTCGATCTCCAGACGCAGCGGCCATGTCCGACGTGCGGAGGAAACGGGAGGATCGCGAGCCGTGAGCTCGTCGGACTCGGTCTGCTCCGAAAGCTCGAGAACCGGATCTCGACCAGTTCCATCGAGCTCGCCCGCGTGACGCTTCATCCCGAGCTCGCCGACGCCGTTCAGAACCTCCGCCGGGCCGACCTCCACAGGCTCGAAAGGGAGTTCGGCACGCGCATCGAGGTCGTATCCTCGGTATCGGCGCACCGGTCCGATCAGGAGATCGAATGGATCGAGAGGAAGGCGCCGGCAGAAGAGCGTCGACAGACCGACGAACCGGCCGAGGCTTCCGTAGATCTGCCCGACAGAAGAGCCCGGAAGCGGCCGCGGCCGACGTCGAACGCACAGGCCGGAGGCCGGGATTCTGCGAGGTCGAACACCCCGGCAACCTGAGCCCCGCGAAGCGCGGACGAGCTCTAAAGATCTCGATTCATCCGCCAGTGAATTTCAGCCTACCGGCATTCTGTCGCCCGCGGGGCGCGGGCTCGACATTCCAGGGGCCCGTGTCTGTCCCCGGCTGAAGACGGGGGCTAAGAACTGTCGCCGCCGCCGGCGGCTCCTTCAGCTGCGTCCGACTGGAGCGAGCCCGAGACAATATGCCCGTCGTGCCTTATTCTGTCGCCCGCTCCGCGGACTCCAAAAAGATCTAGCGTGGAGTTCTTACCGAGCCGCGCCTCGCGGGCGACAGACGCTCAAGATTCACATTCACTTTGAATCTCCGGCGATCTCGACCTCCAGCAAGCCCGCGCAAGCGGGCGAAAGATCTTAGCCCCCGGCTTCAGCCGGGGGACAGGAAGAACGTTCCCGGGAAATCCCGAGCCCGCGCCTCGCGGGCGACAGTTACGTCAAGGGCCTCCGGCGGGGCGTGGGCTCGTTCTGGTACACTTTTCCGGGGCAGTGTCGAAATTGGTTGCCCGGGGTGTGATGGGGATGAAAGGGTGGAAGGCAGCAGCGACTCTCGCGATGGTGCTCCTCGCAGCAGGAGCGTTCGCTGAGGAGACTCGCGCGAGGATTACCGACAACATCGAGGGAGTCCTGACCGAAGAAGGCGACCTGATGCTGGTCGTCCGTGCTCACAGAGGAGATGCCTGGAGCCGGCTTGCCCGCCGTGTGACGGGCGACGGGGCGAACTGGCGGCGGCTGGCGGAGATCAACGGTGCCGGCGAGAACCTGCTCGCCGGTCAGCGTGTGCGCGTGCCATGGACCTGGGTCCGCGACGAGCTGAAAGCAGCCGTCGTCGAGGAGATCTTTCCACACGATGGAAGGGTTGCCGACGGGTGGATTCATCAGGTCACCTTCGATCGGACCTTCGAGGGGGAGACGCTGTGGGAGATCGCACGCTGGTTCACCGGGGACGGACGCAACTACTCCGAGATCCGTTCTGCAAACCCCGGCCTCGCAATGTCGACCCGGGTGGGCGAACGAATCCTGATTCCGAGACGGTTTCTGCTGCCGGCGTTTGCCAATGCTCCCCTCTCCGCGGTCGACGGGCCGGACTACCGGGTCATTCAGATGGGGAGGGATGCGGCCGAAAGCGCTCTCCTGGAGTACGGTGCCGACGCAAACGGGAGCTGGGCGGAGTATCGGCTCAAGGAGGGGGAGGCGATCTACTCTTCGGTCGCGATCCGGTTCACGGGTCGGGTGCACGCGGACGACGTCAACCAAGCGGTGTCGCGAATCATCGAGCTCAACCGCATCGAGGACGTTTCGAGGCTACCGGTCGGATACCGCGTCCGGATTCCGCTCGAGCTCGTGACCGCGGAGTACCGGCCGCCGGGAGATCCGCTTCGCATCGCGTGGGAGAGAGAGGAGCGCGAGAGGATGCTGCTCGTCGACCGGCCGAGAGCGGCGCGTCTCGAAGGCGTCCAGATCGTGATCGATCCGGGTCACGGCGGCCGCGACGTCGGTGCCAGCCGTGGCGACCTCTGGGAGTCAAGCTACGTGTACGACATCGCCTGCCGCGTCAGAGACTATGCCGAGCGCGAGAGCGGCGCGAAGGTGTGGATCACGACGCGATCGAAGAGCCTCGGTTTTACGCCAGCCCTCGATGACACCGTGAGGAATGTGAAGGATCACATTCTTCTCACGAACCCTGTCTACGATCTCGACAATCCGGTGATTGGAGTCAATCTCCGGTGGTATCTCGCCAACGCGATTTTCTCGAATGCGGTCAGCGGCGGAACGAGTCCGGACAAGGTGGTGTTCATCTCGCTTCACGCCGATTCTCTCCACCCATCGCTACGCGGTGCGATGGCCTACGTCCCGGGGCAGCGGCACGTCACGGGGACGTTCGGCAAGCGTGAGGACGTCTATCTCGCGCGGGCCGAGGTCCGGCAGAATCCCGTCGTCACGCAGACGGCGGAGGAGGCGAGAACCGCCGAGGCGCTCTCGCGGAGAATGGCGGAGTCGATTCTCGGTGCGTTCGCGGAAGCGAATCTTCCGGTCCATCCGTACGGTGCCGTGCGCGGGCACGTCGTCCGCGGTGGAGGCGAGTGGGTGCCGGCGGTGATCCGGCACAACACGATTCCAACCCGCGTGCTTCTCGAAGTCGCGAACCTCGGCAACCCCGACGACCATTCGCTGCTGGGCAGCAGGAAATCCCGGGACCGGATCGCTCGCGCGATCTTCAGCGGAATCGAGTCGTATTTCGACAGCGAAGTCGAGGAGCGCTCGCTGATCGCGGGAACGACTGCTGCCGGCGCAGGTACGCGCTGAGCGCACGTATAATCCTGGCTGGCGATGCCTGGCTTCTTTGAAGGATCTGATGACGCGAGCGGTTTCCGGTTCGGGATCGTCGCGAGCCGTTTCAACGAACGGCACACCGAGGCGCTGCTGGAGGGGGCGGTGCGGTGTCTCGAAGCGCACGGTGCGAGCTCGGACAGCATCCGGATCGTACGGGTGCCCGGCGCATTCGAGATCCCTCAGGTCACGGCATGGCTCGCGGAAGCGGGAACGGTGGACGCAATCGTGACTCTCGGCGCGTTGATCCGGGGTGAGACGCCGCATTTCGACTACATCTCCGCGCAGATGACCGATGGAATCTCGAGAGTGGCCGAGAGGACGGGGATTCCGGTTTCCTTCGGCGTGATCACATGCGACACGGTCGAGCAGGCAGACGAGCGCTGCTTCGGCGCACACAACAAGGGATGGGAGGCTGCTCTCGCTGCGATCGAGATGGCCGGACTCCGGACCAGGCTCACGGAAGGTGGAACGTGATGCGCATTGGCTCAGCCGAGCCGGCCCGGGGAGCCGGCTGATCAATGGGGGCTCGGCGCACGGCACGGGAGCTGGCCCTGCAGATGCTTTTTCAGCAGGATCTGTCGGGCAACTCCTCCGAAAGGATTCTGGACACGTTCGAGGACTACCTTCGCGCGAAGGAAACGGTGCGTCGATTCGCTCGACGGCTCTTTGTCGGCGCGTGGGAAAAAAAAGACGACATCGATTCCATGATTGCGGATCAGGCCGAGCACTGGCGTGTCTCTCGAATGGCGGCGGTCGACCGGAACATCATCCGGATGGCCGTGTTCGAGATGCTTCACGAAAAGGATGCGCCCCCGCTGGTCGTGATCGACGAGGCGGTGGAGCTCGCAAAGCGATTCGGCAGCGATCGGTCCTCGCAATTCGTCAACGGGGTTCTCGACGGCATCATGAAGAAGAGCGGGCTTCCCTCGGGGAAGAAATGACCATGACCTCGCTCAATCTGCGGGCGGTCGTTTCATGAGCCTGCTCGGCCGTCTCGAGGACCTCTCGATTCCGGACATCGTTCAGATCGTCTTTCTGAGCCGCCGCACCGGGATGCTGGAGATCATCGATGGGGATCAGAGATGGTGCATCTACTTCAGGCAGGGTCGCATCGTGGCCGCCGCCGCTCCCGAGGCGGGCAATCTCGGCACCTACCTCCGTCAGCGAGGTCTCGCATCGCCGGACATTCTCTCGAAGCTCGACAGCGGAACCCCGGCCGGCGATCTGATTGACGCCGAGCTCATCTCTCCCGAGCAGCTCGGGGAAGCTGCAAAACTGATGATCGCAGAAGTGGTGGGAAGCCTCCGTGAGAAGGCCAGGGGTGAATTCAACTTCATTCTCAGCGAGACGGTCGATGATCGGATCGACTACGACCCGGACGCGATCTTTGCGGAAGGAGGCATCTCTCCGGCCGAAGTGTTCGAGAGCGACGAGAAACTCAGACCGCTGCAGGGGCTCGAGGAGTCCCTGAGGGCCGGAAAAGCTCTGCTACGAGGCGAGACGACCGCCGAAAAAGCCAGAGGAATCGGCTTTGGCGAAGAGATCCGGACCCTCACTTCACCCGGCTCCACGGCGGTTCCGGAGACCGCGGGGCGTTCTTTCGCGCAGGAGGAGCCCGCCTTCGAAAGTGCCGATCGGGACGAACCGGCGTTCGAGGACCTCGGAGAGGACGCGTTCGTCGACGCGCTCCCGGAGACCTTCACGGGAAACGTCCCGATTCCGGAGATCCCCGGGTACCGGGCGCCGGTCTTCGAAGCGGTGCCGGAAGTCGAGCCTGAGATCGAGCCTGAGCAGGAGCCCGAGCCTGAGATCGAGCCTGAGCAGGAGCCCGAGCCTGAGATCGAGCCTGAGCAGGAGCCCGAGCCTGAGATCGAGCCTGAGCAGGAGCCCGAGCCTGAGATCGAGCCTGAGCAGGAGCCCGAGCCCGAGATCGAGCCCGGACGGGAGCCCGAGCCTGAGATCGAGCAGCCTCCCCCCTTCGAGACGGTCAGCCCCGAGCCTCAGGCCGAGCTCGATCTGGAAGATGCGGACCTCGAGGAGGTGGCTGCAGCCGACACGCTGGAGAGCGAGGGGGTTCCGCCTATCGATCAGGTGCAGCTGGCTCTGGATCATGCGGGAGCGACCGGCGCGCTGCCGCCTTCGTTCGAGTCGTTCCAGAGGCCGAGCCCGGCGGTTGC
The DNA here is from genome assembly GCA_019347945.1 of Acidobacteriota bacterium. NCBI lineage: Bacteria > Pseudomonadati > Acidobacteriota > Acidobacteriota bacterium. The sequence continues at coordinate 26,877 of JAHWKK010000033.1, forward strand.
GGAAGTCGACCGGAACGTAGTCCTGTTCGAGACGAACCCGATGATTCGCGTCGCTGCGAAGCGAACCTTCGCCGAGGCGGGATACAACCTTTCGCAGTATGGGGTCATCGAGGATGCCGCGGCAAGGATCGGGCAGCTTCTCACGGCGAACGAATTCTTCGTGACGTTTCTCGACGACTCGCCGGAAGTGGGAAACGCGTCGGTGGAACTGCTGAAAATGATCAAGAAGAAGAACCGGCACCTTCCGGTCGTGATCGTCGATCCGGAGGCGGACCTCGAGCGCCGGCACGAGGTACTGGAAAAGGGGGCCGAGCTCTACCTGACCAAGCCTTCGCAGGCTCATCTTCGGCCGAACATCGCGATGACGAGCCTCAACCGGTTCGGCGACGAGATGCTGCTGTTCTGCCGGAAGGCCATCGAGGACTGGAGTGAGCTCGCGCTGACGCTCAGCGACGACGACAAGCGGGTCGGAGCAGCGTTCTACGAGATTGCGGAGAGGGAGAGGTCGGGACGGTCACGAAATCTGGTCAAACACCTGATCGACGAGCTGTCGAATCCGGACGACATCACGACGGTCGCCGACACGATTCTGCGCCTGGCATCGGGATGGCTCGATCGAGGAGTCCTCTTCGTCGCATCGCCGGTCCGGTTCATCGGACTGGGGGGGTTCGGGGAGACGGGGACCGGCCGCCCGATGTTCGACCTGGCCCGGCGTCTCTGGATTCCGCGGGACGAAGATTCGGTCCTTCGCGATGTCGCGACCACGGGCAGATCGCACCGGGGAAAGATGAGACGAACCCCGACTAACGTTAAACTTGTCGAGGGCATGGGGAACCGGGTTCCTTCGGAGGTCATCGTGATCCCGATTGCGGACGGAGGAGAAGTGGCCGGTATTCTCTACGGAGACAACGGAGGGCAGAGGATGCCTATGGGTGACATGAACGGGCTCGAGTTCTTCATCGAACAGGCCGGGCTCGCCTTTCACAACGCCGTTCTCGCCAATGCTCGGAAGAAGGGAATCGACTGGAACGAATGACTACGAAACTCCTGGTCGTCGAAGACTCCCACTCGATGCGCGCCTATCTGACGACTCTGCTCCAGTCGTACGACATCGGGGACTTCGAGATCGTGGAGGCCTCGAGCGGATTCGAAGCGCTCAAGGTGCTCCCGCATCACGATTTCAGCGCGATCCTGACCGACATCAACATGCCGGACATCAATGGACTGGAGCTCGTCAGCTTTCTGAAGAGTCACCCTCAATACCAGCGGATCCCGATTCTCGTGATCTCGACCGAGGCGACCGAAGAGGATCGAAAGCGCGCCGAATCTCTCGGCGCCGAGGCGTATCTGATCAAGCCGTTCGAGCCGCAAACCCTGGCCGACAAGCTCTCCAAATTGCTCGGGATCTGAGGCGATGAGTCGCGAGGACGATCGGGCCCGGCGCGAGTTCACTTCCGAAGCGGAGGAGCTCCTCGAGGCGTTGTCGGGCGGGCTCTCGGAGCTGGAATCCGCGGGCGGAAAGGTCCGGCCGGAAGTCGTCAACAGGATTTTCCGGGAAGTCCACTCGCTCAAAGGTCTGGCCGGGATGCTCGGGCTGACTGAGATCTCCGAGCTCTCCCACAACCTCGAAGAGATGCTCGACCGGTTGAGGATGGGAAAGATTCCGATCACCAGCGAGCTCCTGGACGTCCTTTACGACTCGGTGGACGGCCTCAACAGGCTCGTGATGGCGATTCAGGATCCCGACGTCGCGGAGCTGATCGACGTCCCCGCCCTGATCTCCCGGATTCACCGGCTGACCCGTGCCGAGACGAGTGCGGTCACTGACGATCCGCTGCTCGATCTCGACATCGACGAGCAGACGCGCAAGTCGCTCACCGAGTACGAGGAACATCGTCTCGCCACCTGCATCAGGGAAGGCCGAGCGGTCTTTTCCGTCAGCGTCTCGTTCGCGTTCGATTCGTTCGATACCGACCTCCGCACGGTCAACGACACCCTCGCCAGGGCGGGCGAGGTCATTTCCACTCTCCCCTCGGTCGATCCCTCCGCGCCGGATCGTCTCGGCTTCCGCCTCCTGTTCGGAACCGAGCTCAGCCTCGAGGAGGTGCGGGATCTCGCAGGCGATGGCGATGTCAGCCCGCTGAGCACAGGCGCGAGAGCTCCCGCCGCCGTCGACGAGGAGATTTCCCTCAGAAGTATCGGCCAGACGGTCAGGGTCGACATCGCACGGCTCGACCATGTGATGAATGTCGTCGGCGAGCTGCTGATCGAACGGGCGCACCTCGAAAACCTTTCGCGGTCCGAACAGATGGATCGAAACCATGCGATTGCTCAGGAGCTGCTCAAGCTCTCGCGGAATCTCGACCGGCGTCTCGGAGATCTTCAGCGGTCGGTCATCGAGATGAGGATGGTTCCGGTCGGCCAGATCTACGCCAAGCTCTCACGCGCGATTCGAAAGATCGCACGGGAGCTCGGTAAGGAGATCGAGCTCACTCTGAAGGGGGAGGACACCGAGCTCGACAAGGTGATGGTCGAAGAGTTGGGCGATCCGCTCCTGCACCTCATCCGGAACGCGATCGACCACGGAATCGAGAGCGCCGAAGAGAGGAAAAAGAGAGGGAAAGAAGAAACCGGAAAGGTCACTGTCGCCGCGTATCAGAAGGGGAATTCCGTGGTCATCGACGTCACCGACGACGGTGCGGGAATCGATTCGGAGAAGGTAGCGAACGTGGCGAAGAAACGGGGTCTGATCACGGACGAGAAGAATCTCTCGAAGCGGCAGATCATCGATCTCATTTTCGAGCCTGGGTTTTCGACCGCGACTAGCGTGAGCGAGATATCCGGAAGGGGAGTCGGTCTGGACGTCGTGAAGAGAAACATATCGGCGCTGAAGGGCTCGATCGAGATTCTCTCGACGCCGGGAGAGGGGACGACGTTCCGAATCACCCTTCCGATTACCCTGGCCATCATTCAGGCGCTCGTGGTCGAGATTCTCGAAAATCGATACGCGATACCGCTGACCTCCGTGGATGAGATTGTGCGAATCTGGGAACGGGACATCTCGAAGATCGGTATGAGAGAAGTCTATTACCTGCGCGAGGTTCCGATTCCGCTCGTGCGGCTTTCGGACGCGTTCGGTCTCGAGGACGAACGAGCCGGTCCCGACGAAAAGTGGTTCGTGGTGGTGGTTCGGGGCACCGAGGGTACGACCGGAATCATGGTCGACAGAATCATCCGACAGCAGGAGGTCGTCATCAAGTCGATCGGCCGCCGGCTCGAAGGTGTGCCGGGGGTCGCGGGTGCGACCGAGATCGGTGAAGACGATGCAGTGATCGTCGTCGATACCTCTTCGCTCATCGCGAGCTTCGGCGCGCCGGCACGAGAGAAGCGGCGGCGGGCGGGGGCCTGACCGATGTTCGAGGAACACTTCGGATTCAGCGAAAAGCCGTTCGGCAAGACGCCCGACCCATCTTTCCTTTTCGAGAGCCGGCAACACAGCGAAGCTCTGGCCCGTCTCGAGTACGCCGTCGAGGACAAGGATCTCGCGCTTCTCGTTGGAGACATCGGCTGCGGCAAGACGACTCTTTCGCGAGCTCTGATCGACCGGATCGGTGACTCACGGCCGGTCGTACTTCTGATCAACCCTCGTCTGACCCCGTCCCAGCTTCTCCGCTCGATTGCCGCGGGTCTCGGAGCCGAGCCGAGATTCTTCAGAAACGATCTTCTGGACCAGATCCATTCGCTCCTGTTCGAGCTCTACGAAGAGGAGCGTTCGCCCGTGCTCATCATCGACGAGGCCCAGCTGATCCCTTCGAAAGCGACGTTCGACGAGATCAGGCTGCTGACCAACTTTCAGCTCGACGACGAGAATCTTCTCTCGGTGATTCTCATCGGACAGCCAGAGCTCGAGGTCCGCCTCGACCGCAAGCCGTATGAACCGCTGAGGCAGCGGATCGGCCTCCGTTACCGGCTCGGTGCACTCGATCAGACGGAGACCCGCGAGTACGTGTCGCATCGGGTCAGAAAAGCGGGAGCGGCGGCCGATCCGTTCACGGAGGAATCCGTCCGCGCCCTCTACGAAGTGACACGCGGAATACCGCGGCTGATCAACTCGGTGGCGACTACGGCGCTCCTCGACGCCTTCGGAGACGATACGCACGAGATCGACGCGGAAAGAATTCGTGACGCCGCTCTCGAGCACCGGCTGATCGAGGAGAGCGCCTGATGGTGGATCTCGTCAAGATCCGGAAGAAGGCGAAGGAGAAGAAACAGGAGAAGGCCGGCGACGCGGACGCTGCTCCTCCGATCGAGGCCGGCTCCGAGCCGGAGCCAGCGAAGAAGGTCCGGCGGAAGAGCAGAGCGAAGAAAGCGCCGGAAAAGAAGGTCGACGGACGAACGGCAGCAGCGGAGGGACCCGATAGCCCCGCACGGTCCGCGGCCGATGACGCCGTGGTTCGTCTCGACGAGTTCAAGCGGACGGCGGGACTTCGCGTCGCGGACGATGATGAGCAGGAGTCCGAGGCCGAGACTCTGCAGGCAGACGTCTCCGAGCTGCTTACATTCCAGCTCGGAGAGGAGATGTACTCGATCGACGTCGGGCTGGTCGAGCAGATCATCGTTCCGCGCGACTGGACTCCGGTGCCGAATGCGCCCGCCGAGATTCTCGGCATATTTTCCCTCCGGGGGAAAATCGTGACGTTGATCGATGTCGCGAAGATTCTCGATCTCGAATGGACATGGAAGGAAGTACTCGATTCCCGGATCATCGTGGTCAATTCGGAGGGCGATACGTTCGGATTTCGAGTCGATCGGGTCCTGAGAGTGGTCCGGGTGGAGCAGGCGAGGATACAGCCCCAGCCGGTGGTTTCGGGCGGCGAACGGAGCGAGATGGTCACCGGAATTGTGACGCTGGACGGGAAGACAATCTCTGTTTTGAGTGTCTCCAGACTGACGGGCTGACCCGGGGGCGGAGGCTCCCACCAGAGCATTTCGGAAGCGATCGGGTGTGCGTTAGAGTAATCCCTGGAGACGGGGTCGGGGGGTGAATTGGTGAAAAAAAAAACCAACCAACATATGGTAGGCGTATAAAAAAAAATAAATTTCCAAATAAATCAACCCCCCCCCCCGGGGGCCGGTTTGGCCAACCCGGCGGACCAAAAAACCACCCACCCCCGCAACAAACCCAACACCGGGCGCGCCCACCCAACTGGCGGGGTGAAAGATAAGCAGGACAGGAACCACCCGACCCGGGGGCGAACGGG
>JAHWKK010000034.1 GCA_019347945.1 Acidobacteriota bacterium
CCCCCCTGCGCCCCCCCCCCGACAAACTCGCGCACTCTGGCACTCACCCCCGGTGCCCCGCTCTTAAATCCCCCTCATGCTTCTGTTTGATTAAGGGGGGGGGGGTCTTCTCGCTGGGGGGGGGGTTTTATAATGTTAATAATAAACCAAAAAATTGGTTTTTTTTTTCTTCTTTGGCGTTTTATTTTCAATTAACCCCCCCCGACCCCGCCTCCCCGACCCGTCTCCCAAATCTTTCCGGAGGGTTGTTCATGAAACGTTGCTTACTTGTAGTCGCCGCGGCCGTCTCGCTTCTCTCGATCTCCCTTTCGGCCCAGCCGAAGCATCCCGACGAGTTTCTTTCGATGAAGATCGGCGCCGACGGCGTTCTCGCCGACTACGATCAGATCGAGCGGTGGTTTCTCCACCTCGACGAGACCTCCGGAAGAGTCCGGACGATCGACCTCGGAGAAACGACGCTCGGCCTGCCGATGATCATGGCGGTCATCTCCTCCGAGGCGAATATCGCGAATCTGCCGGCAATCCGGGATCAGGCCGCAAAACTCGCCGATCCGAGAAGGGGGGGAGACGTCGACGAGCTCGCAGAGAACGGGAAGGCCGTCGTTCTCGTCACCTGCAACATTCATTCGACCGAGATCGGCTCGTCGCAGATGGCGATGCTCTGGGCCTGGGAGCTCGCGACGGCGCCCCCCGGCTCGAAACAGGCGGCGTGGCTCGACGACGTCGTTCTCCTTCTGGTCCCCTCGCTCAACCCGGACGGACAGCAGATGATCGTCGACTGGTACCGCGCTCAGAAGGGCACCGACTTCGAAGGCGGGTGGATGCCGAAGCTCTACCACCACTACGTCGGCCACGACAACAACCGCGACTGGTTCATGCTGACTCAGAACGAGACGCGGGCGCTCAGCCGGGCGCTCTACCACGAGTGGTTTCCGCAGATCTTAGTCGATCATCACCAGATGGGGGCGATCGGACCGAGGATGTTCATTCCGCCGTTTTCCGATCCACTCGACCCCGACATTCACCCGCTGATCTGGCGGGAGATCCAGCTGATCGGCTCGATGATGAGCATGCGGCTCGAGCAGGCCGGCAAAGCGGGCGTCATCTACGACTACGGATACGACGCGTACTGGATGGGAGGGACGCGCAACACGGGATGGTGGAAGAACATCACGGGACTGCTGACCGAGACGGCATCTGTGCGCATCGCGACGCCAATCTACGTTCATCCGACCGAGCTCGCGGGCGGACGGAAGGGGCTTCTCGCCTACAAGCCGCAGGTCAATTTCCCGAATCCCTGGAAGGGGGGATGGTGGCGGCTGAAGGACATCATCGAATACCAGCAGATCAGCGCGAACGCGCTGCTCGAGGTTGCGTCGATGCATCGGGAAGACTTTCTGCGCGACATCCGGGAGCGAGCCGAATCGGCGATCCAGATGGCGAGCGAGCGCGAAGCCTACAAGATTCCGCGCTCGCAGAAGAACAGGCCGACCGCGCGGAAGCTCGCCGAACTGATGGCGGATCACGGGGTCGACGTCATGCAGGACGGCGAGGGGAACTGGTGGATCCCTCTCGACCAGCCCTACGCCCGTTTCGTGCGCGAGATTCTGGGACCGCAGAAGTACATGGAGATTCGGAAGGCCGCAGGAGCCGATCCGCTCGCTCCCTTCGACGTCTCGACCTGGAGTCTGCCGCTCCTGATGAACGTCGAGGTCGAGCACACGCGGATTCCTTTCGACGTGCAGTTGCGAAGGATCACGGCGCCGATCATGGGTGGCCTGTCGCCGGCAGCACCTCCGCTCGCGAACGCCGCGTACTACGCAATCCCGCGCGCATCCGCCGAATCGGCGAAGCTCGTCAACGAAGCGCTCAGGACGTCGGGCTCGGCGCACGTCATGACCGAGTCTTCGAATTCGATCGCCGAGGTGCCCGTACCGGCGCTGATCGAAGCGGGGACGTGGATCGTCGATCCGAGAGGCGCCGAGGCGGCGAGAAGGGTGGCCGGAGAAGCGGGAGTCGACATTCTCCCGGTGCGTGAGGTGCCGGAGACCGCGGTGCGCGTTGGGAGGCCGAGAGTCGGAATCTATCAGCCGACCTCGCTTCCGTCGATGGATGAGGGGTGGACGCGCTTCGTCCTCGAGCGTTTCGGATTCGATCCGGCGACGATCAGCCCATCGGATCTCCGTTCGCCTTCGCGGCGGGGCCTCAGGGCGTCGTTCGATGCGGTCATCCTTCCCGACATCGGTGCCGCACAGCTCGTGACCGGAGAGAGGGAGCCGCAGGATGGTCAGAGGGGGTATTTCCCTGGGTATCCGGCCGAGTACGCGGGAGGTTTCGGAGAGGCGGGCGAGCAGTCGCTGATGCAGTTCGTGAGAGACGGAGGAACGCTGATCGCTCTCGATTCGTCGAGCGAGTGGGTGCTCAAGAAGTTCAATCTCCCGGTGAGCAATGCAATCGGATCGGCCTCGAAGCTGTCGGCCCCGGGGGCGCTTCTTCGGGTGAACGTCGATCAGGGGACGCCGCTGACGTGGGGACTCGGTGCTACGGTGCCGGTGTTCCACGACGACAAGATCGCATTCAGGACGACGGTTCCGGGAGCCGAGACGAAGCGCCGCGTTCTCGCGTGGTATCCGGAGGATCCCGAGGAGATCCTTCTCTCCGGCTGGATTGATGGAGAGGAAGAGCTCGCCCGGACAGCGGCCGCGGTCGCGCTCGAGCATGGCGGTGGCCGCATCGTTCTTTTCGGTTTCCGTCCGCAGAATCGTGCACAGACCCACGGAACATATCCGCTCCTCTTCAACGCCATCTATTGGTCGGTCACGGACCACGGCCTGTAGAATGCCGCCGGCATGAAGAAGGGGGAACGGATGGAAGTCAGGAAAAAGGCTCTGATCGGGTGGACGAAGGAGCGCAGGAGTGAGTATGAGGCGCTCCTCCGGGAGCTCGTGGAGATCCCCACAGTGTCCGCCGAGCCGGAGCGAGAGGATGAGATCCGGAGATGCGCCCGTCTGGCTGTGTCGGCGATCGAGAAGGCGGGTGGACGGGGACAGATCATCGAGACCGACGGATGGCCGATGGTCGCTGGCGAGTTCCACCATTCCGACGACGCTCCGACGGTGACGCTATACAACCATCTCGACGTACAACCGGCGTCGAAGCTGACCGAGCCGTGGACGACCGAGCCCTTCGAGATGGTGACCAGGGGCGATCGCTACTTCGGCCGTGGAACCACGGACGACAAGGGTCCTGCCCTCGCTGCTCTGTTCGGAATCCGGGCGGCGAGAGAAGCGGGCATCCCGATCAACATCCGGCTCATCTGGGAGCTCGAGGAGGAGATCGGATCGCCCAACTTCGAGAAGGCGCTCAAGAAGCACAAGGACGAGCTGAAAACGGACTCGGTTCTGGTTTCCGACACGATCTGGGTCTCTCGGAAGAAGCCGGCCTGTCCGGCGGGACTGCGAGGAATGCAGGCGTTCGAGCTGACCCTCGAGACCGGAGTGACCGACGTGCATTCCGGGACGACGGGGGGAGCAGCGCGCAATCCGCTGGGCGAGCTGATGAAGATCGTCACCGAGATGCACGACGCCGAGACCGGGCGGGTCAAAATCAAGGGATTCTACGACGACGTGGTCAAGCTGTCGGCGAAGGAGAGAAAAGACTTTCTCGAGTCCGGATTCAGCACACGGGATTTCCTCAGGGCACACAAGCTCGAGTCGATGCGAACCGACGACGACCTGGACGCGATGAAACGTCTGTGGGCAATGCCGACCTTCGAGGTACACGGTGTGGTCGGCGGCTACACCGGCCCGGGGATCAAGACGGTGATTCCACAGAAGGTAACGGTCAAGATTTCGTGTCGTCTGGTTCCGAATCAGAAGCCGAAGAGGATCGCGGGGCTCGTCAAGGAGTGGTTGAAGGAGCGCTATCCCGACGTGGAGGTTGTGCTGGAGAACCAGATGGAACCGTTCTCCGCGCCGATCGAAGGACCCTTGCCCGATGCCGTGAGGCGTTCGATGGAGTTCGCCTTCGGCTCGGAACCGGTCTTCATCCGGGAGGGGGGATCGATCGGTGCCGTTCCGACCATGGAGAAGGTCCTCGGGTGCCCGATCCTTTTTCTGGGACTCTCGCTTCCGGAACATGGCTATCATGCGCCGAACGAGAATTTCGACTGGAGACAGGCTTCCGGCGGGATGGTGGCGTTCACGAAGTACTTCAGCGAGCTTTCGGAGCTGTAGCGCCGGTTACCAACCGGCACGTGACAAACGGGGCCGGTTTGCAACCGGCACTCTTCGGGTGCGCCATTCGAGCTTGCGCGACGCCCCGCATCACCGGGAGGGCGAGGCTCCTGCCGAGCCGCAACGTGGCGAGATGGCGGAATGTTCGTTCAGGGTAAAGTACGTGCGCCGTACGAAAATCAACCCTGAAACCGCAACCTTCCCGCCCCTCCCGGTGGGGATGTTTGATCCTCCGAGGCCGCGGCTCGCCAGAGGCTCGCCCTCCCGGTCGTCCCCCCTTGCGCGGCAGCTAGGCGCTACACGCGTCTACTCGCGTTGCGGCAGCTTCGAGGTCGTCAGGACGAAGTCGCAGCTCGCCGTGGCCACGAGCTTCTCTCTCGAGTCGCGCATCTCGACGAGCCCGACGCAGATCGTGCGGCCCTTCTTGACGATTCGAGCCTCGGCGGTGACCCCCGTCTTCGCCCGGCTCGTGAAATGAATCGTCAGGTTCGAGGTGGCGAAGCCCATCCGGCCGTCGAAGTTGGTCGAGAGCGCGCAGGCGGTGGCGGTATCCGCCAGCATCGCGAGGATTCCACCGTGGATCGCTCCTCCGCCGTTGTCGAACTGTTCGAGGAACTCGATCGAGAGCCGGGCGTAGTCGAGCCGCAGCTCCTCGATCCTGAAATGGAGGAATCGACTCGACTGGCTCGCCGAAAACCGCTGCCGCAGCCGGTCGATGAGATCCGGTGCGACGGCCACCGGCGACGGTTCTTCGGTCACCGGAAAATGCTCGCGATTTTCCCGAGAACTCCCTTGTCGTCACCGCCGCTCATCTCCTCGAGCTCGCCCTGATCGAACCAGGTACCGCCGCACGAAACGCAGCGGTCGAGCTCGATTCCCTTCAGCTCGAAATGCTCGAGATCCATCCCGCACTTCGGGCACTTCATGAAGTGGAGCTCCTTGAGGCGGGCCTTTTCGTCGCCGGCCATCGCGCTGGCCTTTTCTTCAGCCGCACGCTTGCGGCGTTCGAGCTCCTGGCGGGCGAAATATTCTTCTTCGTTCTCGCTGGGCTTCATCTCGAATGCTCCTCTGGTTGAATTCGAATCAGTTCGACGCCTGCAACGCCGGTCGCGATCTCCGGATGACCTCCCACGCGCCGAAGAGAACGCCAGTCCAGATGATGTCGCCGGCGAGTGTCGACCAGTAGAACGGAATGGCCGCGGTGAAGCAGGCCGCGAGTCCCGCGGCGGTCTTCGGATAGAGCGGAGTCGACATCCAGACGCCGAAGTTGGAGACGAGGAAGAAGATTCCGGACGCCCCGAAGGCTCCGCCTGCGACGGTCAGAGGTCCGATTCCGATTTTCCGCACGAGAAATCCGAGCGTGACGATCAAAGCGAATGCGCCGTAGACCCAGCCGATCGTCGAATGAAAGCCGATGCCGGCGGTGATCTCGAGAATCAGGTCGCTCAGCAGCAGCGCGGCGAGCGGAACGATAAAGGCCAGCGCCTTCCGGCCGATCTGAGCCCCCGCGAAAAGCGCCAGCGCCCCGACGGGGGTGAGATTCGGTACGTGCGGTACGAATCGAGCCATCGCAGCGGCAAAAATGACGCCCGCGAGCAGTGCGATCCGCATGTTTCTCTCTTCATTCATTCAGTTTGTCCTCCACGTCGCCGTGAACAGGCGACAGGGTCAGAATTTTCCCGAGCGACTATATCTCACTCCCCCGATCACCCTTCGCCCGGGAGAAGGGAAACCGAGAGTCTCCTGATACTGCTCATCGAACAGATTGTCGATTCTGATCCAGGGGGTGAATGATCCGAAACGGCGTGAGACTGAGACGTCGGATCGAATCCACTCTTCGGCCGGCACGGTGCCGAAGGGAAAGCCGGCTTCGACGTCGAGCCGGTCACCGTTGTAGATCGTCGAGAGGGACGCACGCCATTCGCCGTCCGTCCATGCGAGGTCGAGCGCGCCGGAGTCCCGCGGGCGCCTCAGAAGGTCCCGTCCCGCGACCTCGTCCTTCGTCTCGAGCCACGTCCAGGCGAACGCCGCCGTGATCGACTCGCGAAGCCGGACCTGGGTGCCGAGCTCGATTCCTCTGGAGCTCGCAAGCCCTATGTTCCCGGCGCGTCCCGTTGCATTGTCGAACACGATCAGGTTTTCGTAGTCGTTGTCGAACCAGCTGAGGCTCACCCGCCCGCTCTCGAATGACCTGTCGTATCCGATTTCGTATCCCTCCATCGTTTCGGGCCGGACGTCGGGATTGCCGAAGAACGGGTAGTAGAGATCGCCGAGGGACGGCGCGCGGAAGGCTTCCCCCCAGGCGCCGCGGATTCGGTGAGGACCGACGGTTGCCGAAGCGGAGATGCGGGGGGAGGTTTCCGCGCCGAACTGACGGTAGTCGTCGTAGCGGAGACCGGCGATCAGATCGAACCGGACCCGGTCGAATGGCGCGGTCATCCGCTGCTCTGCGAAGATCGCGTTGAGATGCCGCTCTTCGGAATCGAGATTCGTGAACCCGAAGCTCTCGTCCTCGACGACGGCTTCTTCGCTCTCCGCACCGAAGATCGTCGTGCCGAACACCGTCGGGATCGCCGCTGATGCGCTGATCCGGTCGGTGGTCGATCGTGTCCTGCCGGTCTCCGGGCCGAAGAGGCCTTCGGGATCATCGAACTCGATCTGATGTTCGGTCCGGGAGAGGCTCATGTCCCAGGCGCCGCCGCGCCACAGGCCCTCGAGCGGAAGGGCGACCTGCCACTCCCTCCCATTCTGTCTTCTCGAGAGGGAGGGGACACCGAGATTGAACGGGATGCCGAGATCGTAATCGTCGAATCGAAGCTCCAGCCCAGCTCCGAACGAGGGGCGTAGGTCGAAACGGAACGTACCGGTGAATGCGAGTTGCTCGAAATCATCGTTCGGGTGAAATCCCTCGTCGCTTCTCGCCTCCGCGATGACGAGCGTCGAGATCTCGCCGACCGAGCTGACGCCTGCTCTGAAGTGACCGTAGTCGTTCTGTCCGAGCGAAACGGCGCCGAACATTTCGTCGGCTGGGTCGCGCGAGATGATATTGATGACTCCTCCGATCGCGTCCGCTCCGTAGAGTGAGGAGAACGGGCCGCGCACGACTTCGATTCGCTCGATGGCTTCGATCGGGAACCTCCCCCAGTCGAAGCCGCTGAAGTAAGGATCGTTGATCTCGATTCCGTTCCAGAGAACGAGCGTCTGGGTCGAGCTCGCGCCTCTCATGAAGAGCGATGCCTGCTTCCCGACCGAACCTGCGCGCGCCACGATGATGCCGGGAACCGCGCGCAGGAGCTCGGCGACGTCGGTGGCCTGCTTCTGCTCGATCTCTTCGCGTGTGATGACCTCGACGCTGACAGGGACCTCCTCGACGGGCTCCTCGATGGCGGACGCCGTCACGGTGATCTCTGCCTGGGTTGCGGGGGTGGCCGGGGGATCTGCTGCGAGGGCTGGAACCGGGGCGCTGCTGAGAATGATGAAGACTGCGAATACTGAGAAACGATGCATCTGGTCTCCTTCCGCTTCCCACCGAAGCGTGTCGGGATGAGAAGGAGGCCGGATTTCTGCCCGCCTCGCACCCCGGAGGTCGCGAGCGCGCTTCGAGCACGCTCTGGTTGGACGTCATCGGGCCGGTCTCCTGACTTCCGGGTCAACCGTCTCGCTCCGTCTTCCCGAACCCGAGGTTCAGTGACTTTCGGAGAGCGATTCGTCGCCGGTTACAGTGGCGGGGGCCGCGCTGGCTTTTCACCAGCTTCCCTGATCCCTTGCTTCGGGATCGCCGCGCTGACGCTTGGAGCACCCATGCGGGTGCGATGAAAAGAACTGCGAGAGAGTATAGCTGATGAGGCAGGGGTTAGGGATTAGGAGACAGGAGACAGGATTCAGGAGCCAGGAATCAGGAGACAGGAGTCATGGGCGTACCCAGTAGTCGCTCGCTAGCTCAACCACCGCGTCATTCTGAGCCCGGCGCAGCGCGGGCGAAGAATCTGGGCGGGGGATCGTGAGTCACCCTTGCATCAACTCACCACGTGACTCACGAGCCGCCCCCAGGTCCTTCGTCGCTTCGCTCCTCAGGATGACGAACCAACGCTGACCTCAAATCCTCTACCTGGCTCCTGGCTCCTGAATCCTGCTCCCTGAATCCTAATCCCTGATCCCTACTTCAGGATATTCACGTCGAGGGTGATTCTGAGCTTCAGCTTCCGGTGACGCCGGATCTCGTCGAGAGTCAGGTTGAGAGGGACGGTGACCTCGCGGCTGAGGCCGTCGGCCTGTCGACGTTCCGCTGAAGAAGCAAGGGGAGGTGTTGCGGAGGGAATCGAGCTGAGAATCTGGTCGGGGAGGGGGATCTCGACCGAATCCATTGGTACCGGTGCGGGGAGCTCGCCGGGGATCTGCAATTCGGCAAAGGAGGCGTTGAAGGGACGGTCGCCCGCCGGCTCCGTGCGGACCAGCGGGATCGATTCGTCCTCGCCGCTCTCGACCGAGATCTCCTCGCGGTCCGAGCCCGGCGTCGCCACCTCGGTCACGAGGACGTCGTCATCCCAGACGTCGTCGCTCGGCTGATCCGACGGCTCCGGCGTTCCCTCCCGGTTCAGCATCTGAAGGTCCTTCACCGCTTCCTTGCTGGACAGCCCGTACTTCTTCCCCAGACTGTCGAGCACACGCTGGGTGATTCCTTTCAACGTCTCCTCGACGCCGAGTCCGGAGATCGCTACCGACTCGAACGATGGCACGCCGAGCTCATTGACCTTCTCCTCGAGCGTATCGACAGGGAGGACGTTCGGAAGGTCGCGCTTGTTGTACTGCATCACCAGGGGGAGCTCCTTCAGCCGCAAACCTTGCTTTCGGAGATTCTCGTCGAGGTTCTCGAGGCTCTCGATGTTGGCGTCGAGCGCGAAGTCCTGGCTGTCGACGACGAAGACGACTCCGTCGGCACCCTTTAGCACGAGCTGGCGGGTCGAGTTGTAGTAGACCTGCCCCGGCACCGTGTAGAGCTGCAGCTTGGTGCGCATTCCTCGTATCGTTCCGAGATCGAGCGGGAGGAAGTCGAAAAAGAGCGTGCGGTCGGTCTTGGTCGCGAGCGAGAGCATCTTGCTCTTCGAGTTGGAGGGGAGGGAGTCGTAGATGAACTGGAGGTTGGTCGTCTTTCCGCAGAGGCCGGGGCCGTAGTAGACGATCTTGGCCGTGATCTCCTTCGTCGCATAGTTGAAGAGAACCATCCCGTTCGGCAGAGTAGCTGACCGTCGAGAAGAGTGTCAACGAAGGGGGAAAGAGTGGCGGAGAGAGAGGGATTCGAACCCTCGGTACCAGTTTCCCGGTACGGCGGTTTAGCAAACCGCTGGATTAAGCCACTCTCCCATCTCTCCGCAGTGGTGGCTCGTTGCGAGCTGTTCAATCAACGGCGTCTCTCCAAACATTCCAGCGATGATCCGGTCGCTACGGGAGAGGGCGCTGGCGGAGGAGGTGGGATTCGAACCCACGGTACCGGTTCCCCGGCACGGCGGTTTTCAAGACCGCTGCCTTCAACCACTCGGCCACTCCTCCGTGCCGTCCGATCAACACGAACGAGCGGCTGACGATTTCGAGACGGCCTTCACTCGCGCGACAGAGGAGTCGATCCGGGAAGGGTCGAAGGACCCGACGAGCCGCTCTGCCGTGACGTGCGACCCGCGCCGCGAGCACTCTCGGTGAAACCGGCGATGAGGTCGACCGGCAGAGGGAAGACGATCGTCGTATTCTTCTCCATTCCGATCTCGGTCAGCGTCTGCAGATAGCGGAGCTGGATGGTGACCGGCTCCTTCGCCATCATTCCTGCCGCCTGGACCAGCTTTTCGGCAGCCAGCAGCTCACCCTCGGCGTGAATGATCTTCGAGCGCTTCTCGCGCTCCGCTTCGGCCTGGCGGGCGATGGCGCGTGTCATCTGCTCGGGAATGTCGACCTGCTTGACCTCGACGTTGACGACTTTCACACCCCAGGGGGCGGTGTGTTTGTCGAGAATCTCCTGCAGACGATCGTTGAGTTTTTCGCGCTCGGTCAGGAGATCGTCGAGCTCGACTTCTCCGAGGACGGAGCGAAGCGTCGTCTGCGCGAACTGGAAGGTCTGGAAGATGTAGTCCTCGACTTCGACGACGGCCCTTCTCGGGTCGATGACCCGAAGGAAGATGACGGCGTTGACCTTCACCGAGACGTTGTCGCGCATGATGACGTCCTGGGGAGGAACCTCGAGTGCGACCTGCCTCAGAGAGATCCGAACCATCCGGTCCAGAGGTGCGAAGACCAGGACGAGTCCCGGGCCCTTCGCGGCATCCAGGAGACGCCCGAGGCGGAAGATGACCCCACGTTCGTACTCCGCGAGGATCTTGACCGAGCTCAGCAGATAGAGCCCGATGATGACTAGAAATACGGTCAGTCCAAAACCACCCATGTGTACCTCCTGTGGGAACGATTATATCGATGGAGTCGCGGGACGGTCCGGCGGAGGCGCATTCTCGCTCGAGGCGTCGGCGGGCGCGACCGTCAGATGAAGACCCTCAATCCGTGTGACGACCACTGTCGACCCGGCCTCGATCGGACTCGTTGACGTCGCCGACCAGATCTCGCCGTGAACGAAAACCTTTCCCGTCGGATCGAGTCTGGTCTGCGCCGTTCCCAGCTCGCCGACCATCCCTTCCTCACCGGTATCCGTCCGACGGCGCTGTGCACGGATTGCAATCGTGACGAGGAATACCGAGATCAGACCGATCGGGAGGCTCACCGCGAGCGCGGTCACCCAGTGAACCTGCATCTCCGGCACCGGTCCGTCGACCAGCATCAGTCCACCGATGAAGAGTGCGATGACACCGCCCGTCGCGAGAACGCCGTGGCTGGTCACGAGCGCTTCGAGCGCGAAGAGCGCGAATGCCAGGAGAATCAGCGCGACTGCCGCGTAGCGGATCGGAAAGATGTTCAGGGCGAATACGGCGAGAAGAATGAAAAGCCCGCCGACGACTCCGGGGAGAATTGCTCCGGGATTGTTCAGCTCCGCCCAGAGTCCGAGCATGCCGATGCTGAAGAGGATGTAGGCGACATTCGGATCCATGATGAATGACAGAAGTCGCTGTCGTACGGTCATCTCGAGAGTCCGCACCTGCTGGTCATCGAGATCGAGCGTCGCGCTCGAGCCGTCGAACCGGCGGATCGAGCGCCCGTCGAGCTGATCGAACAGATCGTCGCGCGTTGCAGCGATGACGTCGATCAATCGCAGCTCGAGCGCTTCGTCCTCCGTGTAGGATTTCGACTCGCGGACCGCGGCTTCGGCCGCCTCGACGTTGCGACCACGTTTGTCGACGACGGTTCGCATGAGGGCAGCGGAATCGTTCTGCATCTTTTCCTTCATGACGTCGTCGAGCTGGTCACCGAGGAGGACCGGATGAGCGGCGCCGGTGTTGGTTCCGGGAGCCATGGCTGCGACGTCGGCCGAAACGAGGATGAAGAATCCCGCGGATGCAGCCCGGCTCCCCGCCGGCTCCACCCAGACGATCACCGGAACCGCCGACCGGGTAATCGCGTTGACGATCTCTCTCGTCGAAGTCTCGAGGCCTCCGGGCGTTCGGAGGATCACGAGGATCGCTTCCGCCTCGACTCTCTCGGCCTCGACGATCCCTCGTTCGATGAACTCGGCCGAGATCGGATGGATCAGATCGTCGACGACGATCTCGATCACCTCGCCGCTTGCGGAAGGAGAGAACAGAAGGGAAACAAGGACGGCGAAGGCTCCGACTAGCGCCCGTGCGTCACGCGTTCGCGTGGGCCGGTTGCCCCTCAGGTCCATGATTTCTGCCTTTTTCTGCATCTCTTCCGGTTCAGCTTATCGCGATGAACGCGATAAGGGCCGAAAAAATCAGAATCAGGGCGATCAGCACCCCCAGCCAGAGCCGGCTTCGTCTGCCGAATCGCACGCGGCCTTCATCCGATTCGATCATCAGGCTCCGGAAGAACCCGACGAGCGCGCCGCCGGTGGCCAGGAAGGCGATCAGACTCAGTCCGATCGTCACCAGAAGGGTCTGGGTGAGATCGGGATTCTGAGGCGTCAGAACTGCCGGGACCGGCATCATCATTGCACTTAATAACTGTGCTTCAAGACGGTGGAGCGAAACAATGTTCCACCGGGAATCAGAGAAGACCGAACCACGAAAGGAGAACACATGTACGAGAAGGAAAGAACCGATCGAACGAACTCCATCTGGAACCAGGTCGAAGGTAATTGGCATCAGTTCAAAGGCCGTGTCAAGGAGAAATGGAACGATCTGAGCGACGATGAGATCGAGCAAATGGAAGGTCGGCGTGAGAAAATCGTCGGCACGATTCAGGAGAAGTACGGCGAGAATCAGTGGAAACAGGCTGATATCGAGCGCGAGCTCGAGACCTACAGATAAGGTCTCGCTCCGACGCAGCGTAACAAAAAAGGGAGGCGTCATGCCTCCCTTTTTCTGTGCCCGTGAAAGCGGGACCTACCAACCCATTTTCTCGATGTAGTAAGGAAGCATCTTTCGCCACCACGGCCAGTCGTGACTCACGTCGTGGCCCCACAGATCGCGCACGTGGTCGATTCCCTTCCCGTGGAGCATTTCCGAAAAACGGATCGTTGCGCCGGGTACCTCCCACTGGCCCTGGCCGGTGACCAGGTTGATTCTGCAGTCGGACCGAAGCATGTCGAGGCCATACCCTCCGAGATTCGCGACGAACGCCATCGGGTTGTTGAAATAGGAGCTCTCGTCCGAGTACCCCCTCAGGTAGTCGGGTCCGAGATCGTAAAAGCCGCTCATACCGATGAGTGTGTCGAAAAGATCGGGTCGGCGAAAGAGTGCATTCGCCGCGTGAAAGGCGCCGAACGAGGCGCCGGAAACGGCGATTCGAACCGAGCCGCTTCCCGAAGCGTGGCGGATGTACGGGACGACCTCGTCCTCGATGTAACGGGAGTAGAGATGCTGGCGCCGGGCCTGCTCGTGAACCGGAAGGTTCCGGTCCATCCATGCGTGCCTGTTGATCGATTCGATCGAGAAGACCCTGAGGCGTCCCTGCCGGATGAACGGCTCGATCGACTTGATCAGAAAGAATCGCTCGTTCTCGAGAAAGTCTGCTGCAGCCGTCGGATAGAGCAGCAGCGGTTTGCCGGCATGCCCGTAGGTCACGATCGGCATCGGCAGACCGAGGGCGGGGCTGTTCCATCCCTCGTTTCTCCGCGGCAGAGAGGGATCGACGTATTCGAAGTACATGGTCTCAGGGCTCCGGAATGTCTCGAAATCTTATGACTCGGGCTCGACGAATTTGTCCACGCGGTAGGTCCAGAATTTCATCTCATCGGACCAGAAGTGACCGGGCAGACCGGCTTTGAGCCTCAGATGCCGAAGAAAGGTCTCGGGGGTGTCGAGATCTTCCCACACCTGCGGGAGAAAGGTCGCGCGCCGTCCGCGATATTCGAGGAGGAGGCCGTCGACACCCGGGCGGATCCTCGTGAGGAGATCCTTCTCGCTCGAGACCTCGAATGGCTCGAGCGGCGAAAGCACCGAAACCTCGAAGCGGACGCCGTCGAGCTCGGCGGCCGTCAGCGGAGGAAAGCGAGGATCGTGGAGCGCGGCCGCAAGCGCATTCTGCCGGACGTCCTCGATCAGGTCCCGGCAGGGTTCCAGCGAACCGATGCAACCTCGCAGATCACCCTGAACAGTGATCGTCACGAAGCACGCGCGCTCGAGCCCGGAGTGGCTCGATTGTTCCGCCGCACGGTTTTTCAGGACCGACTCCACGGTTTTTCGCGCGAGCACAGGAAGGCTCTCTCCGACGAAGTGTGGCGAATCCGTCATTTGTCGAGCTTGGAGTAGAGAGTCGACGGGCTGATGCCGAGGAGCCGCGCCGCCTTGCGACGATTGCCGCCGGCCGCTTCGACGGCACGCGCAACGTAGTCGCTGACGACTTCCTCCAGTGGGCGCACATCCCATTCGGCGAGCGGACCGGCATCCGACCTTGCTGAAGGTGCAGTGGCGCGGTCGATCTGAAGATCTTCGGTGCGAATCTGCCCTTTCGGTGCTACGAGCAGGGCGCGCTCGAGTACGTTCCTCAGCTCCCGCACGTTGCCGGGCCAGGGATACGTGCCCAGAGCGGCGAGCGCCCGATCGCTCAGCGACGGCTCGCGAATGCCGAGTTGCCGACCGAGGCTGAGGAGGAAGTAGTTCGCGAGAAGCGGGATGTCCTCGAGCCGCTCACGAAGCGGAGGGATACGAATCCGGACGACGTTCAACCGGTAATAGAGGTCCCTCCGAAACTCTCCGTTCTCGACGGCGGCGGCCAGGTCTCTGTTGGTTGCCGCAACGAGGCGGAAGTCGACGGACAGATCGCGGACTCCGCCAACCCGGCGAAACCGCTTGTCTTCGAGCGCCTTGAGCAGACGAGCCTGGATCGAGACTTCCATCTCGCCGATCTCATCGAGAAAGATCGTCCCCTTGGAGGCCAGCTCGAAAAGTCCGGGCTTGGTCGTGGTCGCGCCGGTGAACGATCCCTTCTCGTGACCGAAGAGCTCCGATTCGAGGAGCTCCCTCGACAGCCCGGCGCAGTTGAGCTCGACCATCGGACCTTTCGACCTGGGGGACTTCTCATGAATGAGTCTCGCGATCAGCCCCTTGCCTGCTCCCGACTCCCCTTCGAGAAGCACGGGACTCGGCGCCGGCGCGACGCGCTCGACCAGCGCGTTGAGCTCCGATGCCACCGCGGAGACTCCTATGAACCGATTCTCTCCGCCCGAGTCGGGGCCGTCGGCCTGCCGCCGGAGCGCTGCGATCTCCCGTTTCGTCTCGAGTCCCCGCTCAACCTGTTCGAGCGTCAGCTTGAGCGTGTTGCCGTCGAACGGTTTCTGAAGGAATGTTTCTGCTCCCCGGGACATCGTCGTCACGACCGTTTTGAGATCTCCGGCTCCGGAGATCATCACGACTGCGATCGACTCGAAATGACTCTTGACCTGTTCGAGAACATCGACGCCGGAGCCATCCGGCAGATGAACGTCGAGAAGAACGAGATCGGGCGAAAAGGAATGGAGCTTCTGGTAGCCTTCCTTTGCAGTGCCGGCGCCCTCGGCTTTCCATCCCTCGAGATCGAGGAGCGCGAGGAGTCCGGCCCGAACACCTTCGTCATCGTCGATGACGAGGGCTCTCTTTTCCCCGGTTTCCATGAGGACAACGATATTCGACGTTTTTTACAAAGTCGATGATTGATGCGAGTGCAGAAGGCATGAGCCTCCGGAGGCTCTCTCGATGGGCTCTGCTGGTGGCGCTGCTCTTCCCGTGCGCTGCCGGGGCCGGTGATGCCGGCGCCGCGATCCACGTGACCGCTCCTCCCGAGCTCGAGGGACTCGCGGCTCGGATCGAAGCGATCGACCCGGCCGATCTGAAGTTTCTGGAGGACCTGACCGGAGCGAAGCTCGACGGGGAGATCGACGTCGAGCTCGTCGATGAGAACCACTGGCTCGCTCAATCGACCCCCGAGTACGTCGCGGGATTCGCAAGGGGAGAGGAGATCGTGCTGTTTCCGGCACGCGCGAGCCGTTATCCGAATTCCGGTCTGGACGAGCTTCTGCGGCATGAGCTCGCACATGTCCTGATCTTCCGCGCATCCGGCGGCGCCGGGGTTCCTCGCTGGTTTCACGAGGGCCTTGCGACTCTCGCCGCCACTGACTGGAGCATCGAGGATCGGCTGATCCTCAGCTTCGGTGTGATGACGAGCGGCGACAGGAGACTCGAGTCGGTCGAGGAGGGATTCAGAGGGGATGCGGCGACGATCAGGCGCTCCTATGCGCTTTCCTTCGCGTTCGTTCGGGAGCTGGTCCTCGATCACGGGCCGGGGGCGCCGTCGGCAATCCTCCGGCAGCTCGCCGCGGGGCGGGACTTTCGCCAAGCATGGGTGTCGGTCACCGGCGAAACGCTTTATGTTGCGGAGACGCGGTTCTGGAAGCGCCGGACGATCTGGAACCAGTGGGTGCCGATCGTGACCAGCTCGGTTTTCCTCTGGGCGCTCGTGACGTTGCTGGCGACCTGGGCGATTGGCGTCCGGCGCAGACGGGACCGGAAGGTGCTCGCCAGATGGGAGGACGAAGAGCAGGCTGCGCTCCGGTCGCTTCTGAATCGTCTCCCCGCGCCTGACGAGGACGATCCCGACGAGATCGTACACTGAGAGGCGGGGTCGGGTCTGAACTTGGAACTTAACGCTCACACGCTTCGCGTTGGGCGAGACTGCCGAGCGTTAAGTTCCAAGTTCAGACCCGACCCCGCAATCGACCTACATTCGAGCCGGGACCGGAATGCCGAGAAGCTCGAGAATCGTCGTCATTCCTTTGCGGAAGACTTCGACGACGGCGGCGCGGCGGCGTCGTTCTCGCGGATCCGGCTCGTTCAGGATCGAGTATTTCTGATAGAAGGTGTTGAACTTCTGGCAGAGCTCGAGGGCGTGATGCGTGATGGTCGAAAGTTCGAGGGTCTCGACGGCACGACGCACGATCTCGCCGGTCATCGAAGCGAGCCGGACGATCTCCCACGCTTCGTCGTTGATCGGGTCACCGACGGTGAGGAAGTCGAGCTCCTGCGCAGTGTCGAGCCCCGTCGCAACACCTCTCTCCGCCATCTTCCGGAAGATGTTCGAGGCACGGACGGTCGAGTACTGCAGGTAGGGTCCGGAGTCTCCCTCGAACGACAGTGCCTCGGCGAAATCGAAGGCGATCACACGGTTGGTTCCGTACTTCAGCATGAAGTAACGGAGTGCCGCGATCGCGATCAACCGCGCCAGATCTCCGTCTTGATCCGAGCCGGCTCCTTCGTCGGCGCGGGAGCGGACTTCCTCGAGCGCCTTCCGCTCGAGCGCATCGAGCAGGTCGTCCGCCTTGACTCCGACACCCTTCCGTCCCGACATCTCCACGGTTCTCTTTTCCTGATCATCCTCGCTGAGCGTGAGTCCGAGGTCCGCCGCCGTCGCCGGACTCAGCGCGACCATCTCGTACGAGAAGTGGATCGAGTTGTCGGCCTCTTTCTCGTGTCCCATCAACCGCAGCCCTTCGCGTACGATCTTCTGCAGATACGCCTGCCGGTTGTCGATCACGTTGTAAACGCGATCCGCATCGCCAAACTGTGGTGCACCCGACTCTCCGTCGGAAGACGCGGATTGCCAGACTGTGTGTCCGTCGGGATACCGGTGGAAACGCTTGTATTCGAAGCCGCGCGGGAGAAGCCCGAACTTCCAGAGCTGATAGGCGATGTCCTTGCCGACGTAGGTCACCGTCCCGTTCGATCGAACGAGAATTTTGTCGGGCTCTTCGAGTCCCTCGAACTCCGGAGAGTCGGAGAGCCGCATGACCCAGCAGCCGGCGTGCTTCCCTTCTTCCTCGTAGACGACGGCTCCGGTTTCTTTCAGGTGCTCGAATGCCGCATGCCAGAAGCGGAGTTTGATGATGTCGCTTTCCTCGGTCAGCGCGTCGTACCGGATTCCGAGACGCCACATGGTTTCGATGTGATGCCGGACGATCGCGTCCGAGACCAGCGCGGCGAGCTCCGCGGTCTCTCCCTGCTGTGACTCGATTTCATGAAGCGTCTCAGCGCGGAGCTTTTTATTGTCCTCGCTCTCTTCGTAGAAGGCGCCGACCCGGGCGTAGAGATCCCAGCAGTAGTAGTCGAATCTCGGTGTCGTGCTAGCGATTCGTTTCCGCACCTCGTCGATGCCTTCACCGGTGAGTTGCTGAAACCCCACGACGACGTCGGCAACCTGGACCCCGGTGTCGTCGATGTAATTCTGGATCTCGACGTCATGCCCGAGCCACCGGAGGCAGCGTACGAGCGTGTCGCCGAGCACGGCATTACGGAGGTGCCCGATGTGAGCGGCCTTGTTGGGATTGATGTTGGTGTGCTCGACGAGGATGCGCTCGGTCGCAGGTCCGGGGTGGGGTGCCGGATCCCCCACGGCGTTCCGGAGAAATGTCCGCCGATCGATCCTGAAATTGATGTAGCCGGCCCCTTCGACCGTGACGGATTCCACACTCGCCGGGAGCGGGAACCCGTCAACCAGCTTCTTCGAGATTTCTCGCGGGCTCATTTTGAGAGGTCGGGCGAGCTCCATCGCAACGGCGCTCGCGAGATCGCCCATCTCGATTCGGGGCGGGATCTGCATCTTCGCCTCGTCGAGCGCGTGGCCGAACAGAGTGAGGACCCTCTCGTCGATCTTGCGGGCGAGCTCAGTCTGGATGTCGTGAAACGTCATGGTTCCCCTCGCGTGTGAGAATGATCGTTCCATCCCCGAAGATAAAACTGCTCTTCGTGCCGTTCGATGATTGTGATCCCCGTGTTCGACTGCAGGAAACGACGCGCCGACTGCAGCGGAAGATCGAGCAGATCCATTGTGAGCACCTTGATCGCCGTCGCGTGAGAAATGATCATCGGCCGGACGACCTCGTGCTCTTCGATTTGATCGAGTGCACGCCGCATGCGCGTTTGAACGTCGAAGAAGGATTCACCACCGGGACAGGGATGGAACGGATCGGTGCTCCACTTCTGATAATTCTCCTGATCCGAGGCGCGGACGTCGAGAAAGCTCCGCCCTTCCCATTCTCCGCAATGCAGCTCGCGCAGGTCATCGAGTATTCGGACCTCGAGGTCCAGAGCACGGCCGATCGCCTCTGCGGTGGCCGCCGTTCTTCCGAGCGGAGAGGCCCAGAGCGAGTCCGGCTTGACATGTCGTGCCGCCGCGGCGAGCCTTTCGACCTGCAATCGGCCAGTCTCGGTCAGAGGGCTGTCGGTCCAACCCTGCGCGATCCCTTCGACATTGTCGACCGTCTCTCCGTGCCGGGCGAGAATCAGTGTTTCGATCAGGGAGCAGCCTCCAGCAACGATTCGCTCGTCATCGCTGCGGGGCGGGGAAGCCTCAGAATCTCCAGAATTGTCGGCGCCACGTTCGAAAGAGCCCCGCCGTCGCGCAACTGGCATTTCATTCCGTGGACGATCAGAGGAACGCGGCTCGTCGTGTGCGCCGTATGGGGCTGTCCTGTCTCCGGATCGAACATCATCTCGGCATTTCCATGATCCGCGGTGATGACGGCGATCCCGCCGCGCGCGTCGACCGCCCCGAGAATCCGTCCGACCGCCGCGTCGGTATGTTCGATCGCCTCGATCGTCGCCTCCATGACTCCTGTGTGACCCACCATGTCGGGATTTGCAATGTTCATGACGATGACGTCGTGACGGCCGGACTGGATCTCCTCGATCACCCGGTCCGTGAGCCGCGGCAGCGACATTTCGGGCTGCAGATCGTATGTCGCAACCTTCGGTGAATCGACGAGGATCCGCTCCTCG
Organism: Acidobacteriota bacterium; assembly: GCA_019347945.1. NCBI lineage: Bacteria > Pseudomonadati > Acidobacteriota > Acidobacteriota bacterium. The sequence continues at coordinate 19,592 of JAHWKK010000034.1, forward strand.
CCTGGGCTCGCGGTATCCGATCCACCGTTGAAGAAGAAGGTCACGTGGGCGTACTTTTCGGTCTCGGCAATGCGGAGCTGCCGGAGACGGTTTCGCGAGAGTACCTGGCCGAGATGGTCCTCGACCGCCTCGGGGGGGAAAAGGGCCGCGAAGTCCCAGTCCTCGTGATAGCGGTTCATCGTGACGACGCGCACGTCGGGCAGCTTCGTCCGCTCGAAACCGTGAAACGAGGGGTCGGTGAACGCGGTCACGATCTGCCGCATCCGGTCCGAGCGGAAGTTGAAGAAGACGATGGTGTCGCCGTCCGCGATGACGGGAGCGGACCGGTCGGCGGAGTCGACCACGACGATCGGCGTCATGAATTCATCGGTCATTCCCTCTTCGTAATTTTTCCGGACGGTTCCCACCGGGTCGGATGTGCGGGTACCGCTGCCGAGGGTCATCAGGTCGTAGCCGACGCGCGTGCGCTCCCACCGCTTGTCCCGATCCATCGAGTAGTAGCGGCCGACCACGGTCGCGAGTCTCGCCATCGGATGCTTTTCGAGAGTTTCGAGCAGAGTCGTGAGGTAACGGTCTGCCGAGCGGGGTGGGGTATCGCGGCCATCGAGAATGGCGTGAACGAAGACTCTCGGTCCATCCGCCTTCCAGTCCCGGCGGCAGGCCGCATCGATGAGTGCCTCGAGATGTCGCTGAAGCGAGTGAACTCCACCGGGGGAGAGGAGACCGGCGAGATGAAGGTTTCCGGAACCGGCCGTCAGGCGCGAGAGCTCCGCGGTGAGAACTTCGTTCGACGCGAGCTCGCCCGATTCGGCGGCCTTCGAGATCCGAACGACGTCCTGATCGACGACGCGGCCCGCTCCGATGTTGAGGTGTCCCACCTCGGAATTGCCCATCTGACCTTCCGAGACGCCGACCGCGATTCCGGAGGCCGCCACGGTGGTCCAGGCGTCGTTCGCGTAGAGAGCGTCGAACGCCGGGGTCCGGGCCTGGGCGATCGCGTTGAATTCTTTCTCGTGGCGGCAGCCGAAGCCGTCGAGAACGATCAGGATGAGAAAGGGTCTGTCCTCAGGCATGCTCGATACTCACCCCGAGACGGGGCGGTCGCTGAGGGGAACGGTTCAGTCAGCTCTGCTTTTCACGCTTGAAAACCATTCCGATGTGGTCGGTCGCACCCGTCTTGAAGTTGATCGACGTGATGCTCACCAGCTCCCAACCCTCGTCACCAAGGCGATTGAGCTCTTCGGCCCGCCTCGGATCCATCGAATAGTTTTCAGAGCGGACATTGATGATCTTGTACTCCCACCGCTTCATGAGCTCCGCCTCCCCCATGTCCTCTCGAACCCGGCGAACGAAAAGTCTAGCACACGTCGGTGCTGTCGCCGGGCGGGGAAGTGTAATGCCTGAGGGGCGGTTGGCCAAAGCGTGGCAGAAATGTTGAGTGAGATCTGGCCCGAGGTCGAGCGCACTGCGCTCGGGCTCGGGGCGATGAGCGTCGGGGGAGGACCCGTCGAGGACCCGCAGGCGGGTTTACTGGAGTGGTGGCTCGATAGCGGATTGCACGCCTCGATGAGCTGGCTGGAGAAGAATCGTGAAGCGCGAGCCGATCACGCGGTCCGCTTCCCCTGGGCGCGCTCGGTCATCGCGGTGACGGTGCCGTACGAGCCGTCTCATCCCGAGGACGGTTCGGCAGCCTCGGCCATCTCCCGATATGCGCAGGGGGAGGACTATCACTTCGTCGTCGACGATCTGCTGGCGGGAGTCGAGAGGGAAGTCGTCAGGCTCGCTCCGGAAGCCCGCACGCGTCGCTACGTCGATACCGGACCGCTCTCGGATCGCGCGCTCGCCGCCGGAGCCGGGCTGGGCTGGATCGGTCGCAACTCGATGCTCATCGACGATCGATACGGTTCCTGGTTCTTCATCGGGACCCTTCTGACGAGTCTCGACTACGACCTTCCGGTCGAGCGCGTGACGGATCGCTGCGGCACCTGCACACGGTGCGTCGAAGCCTGTCCGACCGACGCGATTCTCCCGGAACGAGTGGTCGATTCGAATCGGTGCATCAGTTACCTCACGATCGAGCATCGTGGCGAGATCCCCGACGCACTTACCGACCGGCTCGATGGCTGGGTCTTCGGATGCGACATCTGCCAGGAGGTCTGTCCGTGGAACCGCCGTCCGGCGGAGGGACATCCACGGCTCGAGCCGCGCTCGGAGTATCGGAATCTTCGTGTCGAGGATCTGATGGATCTCAGCCAGGAGGAGTTCTCGATCCTCTTCCGGCGAAGCGCAGTCAAGCGCGCGAAGCATGCGGGCATCGTGAGAAACGCCCGGCTCGCGAAGGGGTAGAGGCCGCATGATGAACTGGCAGTACGGTCGGCGCTTCGCTTGATCTGAATGTACTTGCATGAGAGATCCCTCGCCCCCCGCCCGACCGCACGCTCGGGATGACCGGGACGGGGAGACATGTGACGTGCCGCTTCGTCCCGCCGTCTGGCTTCGAATGCCGCAGGTTACGACACCACACGCCGGTAGTGACGCTTTGAGATACTTTCTTCCCCGCCCCGGTCGTCCGAACGGGTGGCGAGCCTGCGGATTCGTTCCGATCCAGAGTATCGGTGGGCGGGGCGTGAGGAGCCTGCCCTGAGGGGTGAGGGGCGGGGGGAACCGAAGGGACCTCCAGAGCGAGTACAGTCAGACCCAGCGAAGCGCCGACCCAACATCGCTCCTCAGGGGCGCTGCACCACCGCAATCTCTCCCGCCCCCTCGACCCGCGCCGCACCGCCCGGCTCGATGACGAGCGCGGTCAGCGGCGGAATGCCGATTCCACCGGTCAGCTTCGGGTTCGTCGTGAGCGGCGAGAAGCTCCTGGTGTCGCCGAGAAACGGCGCGCTGACGAGCCGTCCCGGAAACCAGCCGAGTCCGGCGATCGGGTCGTACGACGGGATGCGGATTCCGACTTCTCCGAGCGCGCACGCCGACGCTCCGATCGCCACGACCGAGGCGCCCGACTCGAGGCACTCGGCGAGAACCGTCGCGGCGGGCTCGTCCCGGATCGCGTCGAGCAGCGTCTCGATCGTGCCGGCTCCGAGATAAATCGCATCGGCGGCGCGCAGCCGTTCGAGGTTTTTGCCCCGCCTCGCATCGCGAGGCCGGTAGATCGGGACGACGTCGACCGTGACCGATCCGTCGAGCCCGCTCAGATACTCCGCGAAGAGGCGCCCGTACTCGCCTGACGCCGACGCCGTGGGAAGGAATGCGACGCGTCTGGTGTCCGGCCTGAGCGCGAGCCAGGCGCGGTCGATCTCGCGCGTCTCCCCTTTCGAGAACTCACCGCTTCCGATGAGAACGAGGTGGCCCGATCCGGGCGGTCGCTCGATCGACGGGAGACTCAGCTTTTCTTCCAGACTTTTTCGACCTCGGATCCCATGTCGGCAGGGGAGACCACGACGTTGATCCCGGCCTCACGAAGCGCCTTCATCTTTTCCGCGGCGGTCCCCTTCCCACCGCTGATGATCGCTCCGGCATGTCCCATTCGGCGTCCGGGAGGAGCCGTCTGTCCCGCGATGAACGCGACGACCGGCTTTTTCACGTTCTCTCGAACGAAGGCTGCCGCCTCTTCCTCGGCGGTTCCGCCGATCTCGCCGATCATGATGATTGCCTCGGTCTCGCCGTCCTCTTCGAATGCCTTCAGGCAATCGATGAAGTTGGTTCCCGGGAGAGGATCGCCTCCGATTCCGACGGCGGTCGACTGGCCGATTTCGCGCGACGAGAGCTGGCCCACGGCTTCGTATGTGAGAGTTCCGGAACGCGAGACGATCCCGATCGGACCGGGCTTGTGAATGTGACCCGGCATGATCCCGATCTTCGCCTGGTCGGGGGTGATGATGCCCGGGCAATTGGGACCGATCAGCCGCACTGGACGCCCGCCCGCGTTGACCTCCGTGATCATCTCGTGCGCCAGCATCATGTCGTTGACCGGGACGCCCTCGGTGATGCAGATGATCAGCCGGATGCCGGCATCGGCCGATTCCATGATCGCGTCGGCCGCGAACGGAGGTGGAACGAAGATCAGCGAGCAGTCGGCGCCCTCGGCTTCGACCGCGTCGGCCACGGAGTTCCAGACCGGAAAGCCTTCATGCGTCGTCCCTCCCTTGCCGGGCGTCACTCCACCGACGACTTTCGTTCCGTACTCCCTGCATTGTCCGGCGTGAAAAGAGCCTTCCTTGCCGGTGATTCCCTGCACGATGACGCGAGTCTCCGCGTCGGCCCAGATTGCCATCGATTCGCGTTCCTTTCTCGTGACGGTCAGCCGCGCGCGGCGGCGACCACCTTTTCAGCGGCGTCGGACATGTTGTCGGCGGTGATCAGGTTGAGCCCCGAATCCCTGAGAAGCTGTTTGCCCAGATCGACATTGGTTCCCTCGAGGCGGACGACGACCGGAACCGGGAGGCCGACGTCACGCGATGCCTCGATCACGCCCGATGCAATCCGGTCGCAGCGCATGATGCCGCCGAAAATGTTGATCAGGATCGCCTTGACGTTCTTGTCGCTCAGGATGATCCGGAAGGCGTTTTTAACCTGTTCCGCGCTCGCGCCTCCCCCGACGTCGAGGAAGTTTGCCGGCTCACCGCCGGCGTGCTTGATGATGTCCATCGTCGCCATCGCGAGTCCGGCACCGTTGACCATGCATCCGACCGTGCCGTCGAGCTTGATGTAGTTGAGCCCGAAGTTGGACGCTTCGATCTCGAGTTTTTCCTCTTCGTGAATGTCGCGCATCTCGACGATGTCGGGGTGGCGGAACAACGCGTTGCCGTCGAAGTTCATCTTGCAGTCGAGCGCGACGACGTTCTCCTCTTTCGTCACGAGCAGGGGGTTGATCTCGGCGAGCGAAGCATCGGTGTCGAGATATGCCTTCATCAGTTTGGTGACGAGCGAGACGCACTGTTTGAATGCCTTTCCCTCGAGCCCGAGAGCCCATGCGACCCGGCGTGCCTGGAAGGGCTGGAGCCCGAGTACGCCGTCGACCGGAACGCGGGTGATTGCGCCGGGATCGCGCTCGGCAACCTCCTCGATCTCCATACCGCCTTCCTTCGAGACCATGATCACGGGTTTGCCGAGGCTGCGGTCGAGCGTGATTCCGAGATAGAACTCCTTGTCGAGGTTGAGGGCCTCCTCGATGAGAACCTTCCGGACCTGCTGGCCCTCCGGTCCCGTCTGGGGAGTGACGAGATTCATCCCGATGATCTCGGAGGCGATGCTCGCGGCCTCATCGGCGGATCGGGCGAGCTTGACGCCGCCGCCTTTGCCACGCCCGCCGGCATGAATCTGTGCTTTGACGACGACTCGGCCGCCGAGCTCTTCAGCCGCCTTGTGCGCGTCCTCGGCGTTCTCCGCGACGATTCCTCTCGGGACCGCGACACCGTAGCGCCGCAGGATCTCTTTCGCCTGATATTCATGGACTTTCATAGGAGGCGGTTTGTATCACGGAACGGGTCGGAAGTTCGAGGTTCGAGGTTGGAGGTTGGCCGGGGCTCGTGATTCGGGTCCTTCGGACGCGCCACGTGGGCTCACGAGCCTGCCGCCAGATCCTTCGTCGCTGGCGCTCCTCCTAATGAAACGACGACGAAATTGCGTGGACTCGACCCCTTGCAGCGCTTCGCTTGTCCTGATGTCCCACCCTGCAAGGTCCCTCGCTTGCCCACCCGACCGCCCGCTCGGGACGACGTCGGTTTAAGTATGGGGTGCGGAGTTTTGCGGGCTGCGGTTTTCATTCCCGCTTCACCGGCGCAACGCGCCGGTCACTTGCTCCAGGATGACGAATGTTTGGGTGTCGCGAGAGCAACATCCACCGCTCCACGCACTCGCGCCGGCAACCGGCAACCGGCAACCCGCAACTGCACCCACTGGCCGTTTCGGGATAGAGTTCGGCCTCTCAGTGGCTCCAGCCACGCCAACTCAGGAGGTCATCGGATGAAAATACGGATCGGTTTCGTGACGGCTCTTCTTCTCGTGAGTGCTAGCGCAACGGCTCAGACGTCGACCTCGCGAGAGGAAGGCCTGAGGAGGGTATACCCCGCGAGTGTCGCACTCACCAACGCGAGAATCGTCGTCTCGCCCGGTCAGGTCATCGAGAATGGAACATTGATCGTCCGCGACGGCCGCGTCGAGGCAGTTGGCAGCGGCGCACGGGTGCCCGGAGATCTGGTCGCCATCGATCTCGAGGGAGCCACGGTCATGCCCGGCTTCGTCGATCCGTACACCGAGTACGGTCTGTCCAACGTGAAGGCCCTCAACCCGAAAAAGGAGGGGGACGCTCCGAAATACGATGCGACACGAATCGGCCCGGACGCCTGGAACGACGCAATCCACTCCGAGATCGACTGGGTCGAGCGGTTCGAGCCCTCCGAAAAGGATGCGGAGGCACTTCGGAAGCGTGGTGTGACGACCGTCCAGTCCGCGAAGATGGACGGCATCTTTCGCGGCAGGGGCTTCGTCGCGAATCTCGGCTCAGGCCTGCCCGCCGAAATGATCGTGGTTCCGCGGTCGAGGATGTTCCTTTCTTTCGACAAGGGGAGCTCATCGCAGGAGTATCCCTCCTCGCTCATGGGCTCGATCGCACTGATCCGGCAGACCTTTTACGATGCGGCGTGGTGGGAGAGGGCGGCCGGAACGCCGGAGCGGGAAACCAACGTGGCGCTCGAAGCAATCGCCGGTTATGACGGACCCTGGATTTTTGCGGCCGACGACGAGCTGACCCTTCTGCGCGCTGCGGCGATCGCGCGCGAGCACGGGCTGCAGCTGATTCACGTCGGGTCGCAGCGAGAGTATCAACGCCTCGATGCGATCGCCGCGCTCGGTCAGCCGATCATCCTGCCGTTGAAGTTCCCGGACAAACCGGCGGTCAGCACGATCGAGGACGAGCTCGACGTCGATCTCGCCGACATGCGTCACTGGGAGCGCGCCCCGGCAAATCCCGCCGCGCTGGCGGAGCGGGGAGTGCGATTCGCGTTCACCGGCCGAGAGCTCAGCGACAAGGATTTCTTCGCGAGTCTCAGGACCGTCGTCGAGCGGGGGCTTTCGAGCGAGGTCGCCCTCGCGGCGCTCACGACGATTCCGGCGGCTCTGGCAGGTGCGGACTCCGAGGTGGGAAGCCTTCAGCCCGGCCGCCATGCGAACTTCCTCGTGGTCGAAGGGGATCTGTTCACCGACGAAGAGGCAAGGATTCGCGAGGTGTGGGTCGAGGGGCGTCGTCTCAGCGAGCTCGTCCCGCGTCGCGAGCGGGACCTCACGGGCACGTATGAAGTGGAGATCGGCGGAGAAACCTATCTTCTGGAAGTCAGCGGCGAGCGGGGCGCGATCAAGGGGACGCTCGTTCGCGGAGAACAGAGAATCGACGTCGTCGATCTGAGGGAGAGTCTCGACTCTCTGCAGTTCGGCGTGCCGATGGACGACGTCGGAATCGAGGGTGTTGCCCGGTTCTCCATCTCGGAGATCGAAGACGAGGTTTCGGGACAGGTGACCCTCCCCGGTGGCATGCCCGCCGGAATCATGCTTTCGCGCCGCGCGCCGCTCGAGGAGCCGGAGGAGGAGACGGGCGAAGAGGAAGAAATCGCCTCCGAGTTGTCGACCGAGGAAGAGGGAGTCCTGTCGGAACCGACGATCGTTTCGCGACTCACGTGGCCGAATGTGGCGTTCGGCTACGAGGCGTACCCGGCGCAGGAAACCGTTCTCGTCCGGAACGCAACCATTTGGACTCTCGAGGGAGAAGGAAAGATCGAGAACGCCGATCTTCTCGTCTCCGACGGAAAGATCTCTGCTGTCGGAACGGGCCTTCGTCCTCCCTCGAATACTCGGGTGATCGACGCCACCGGCAAACACGTCACTCCGGGGATGATCGACGAACATTCGCATCTCGCGATCTCCCGCGGCGTGAACGAAGGGTCGCACGCGGTGACCGCGGAGGTTCGCATCGGCGACGTCGTCAACTCGGACGACATCGGGATGTACCGCGCGCTCGCCGGAGGAACGACGACGGCTCAGCTTCTCCATGGATCGGCGAATCCGATCGGAGGACAGGCTCAGGTGATCAAGTTCCGATGGGGACTGTTGCCGGAAGAGCTGAAGTTCGACGCGGCGCCACCTTCGATCAAGTTCGCGCTCGGTGAGAACGTGAAACAGTCGAACTGGGGCGAGGAACACTCGATTCGCTATCCGCAGACCCGGATGGGCGTGTACACATTGATGAAAGATCGTTTCCTCCGCGCGAGGGAGTATGGCGCGGAACGGGCGCGGTTCGACGCGCTCTCCCGGCGTGACAGACAGCGTGCGGTGGAACCACGGCGCGATCTTCAGCTCGAGACCCTGAGGGAGATTCTCGACGGCGAACGGTTCGTCCACAGTCACTCGTACGTTCAGAGCGAGATTCTGATGCTGATGCGTCTCGCCGAAGAGCTCGGGTTCCGCATCCAGACATTCACCCACATTCTCGAGGGCTACAAAGTCGCCCCCGAGATGGCGGCTCACGGAGCGGGGGCATCCACGTTTTCCGACTGGTGGGCCTACAAGTTCGAGGTCTACGACGCGATTCCGTACAACCCGTGTCTGATGCACGAGGCAGGAGTCGTCACATCGATCAACTCCGACTCCTCGGAGCTCATCCGACGCCTCAACCAGGAGGCCGGTAAATCGGTGATGTACTGCGGAATGGATGAGGTGGAAGCGCTGAAGCTCGCGACGCTCAACCCTGCCAAGCAACTTCGGGTGGATCATCGCGTCGGGAGTCTGGCGCAGGGGAAGGACGCCGATTTCGTCATCTGGAGCGATCATCCGCTCTCCACCTACTCGCGAGCCGAACAGACATGGGTCGATGGGCGGCCGATGTTCACGCTCGAAAGAGATGCGCGGCTGCGCCGGGAAGTGAACGAGGAACGCGCTGCGCTCGTCCAGAAAGTGTTGAGGGCGGGCAAGGGTAAAAAGGACGATGAGAAGAAAGAGCCGGCCGGGCCCGAGCCTGACTGGCACTGCGAAGACGTGGTCGACATCTGGAAGCTCGAGTCGGCGGGAGGTGCACGATGAAGAAGATCTGGTCGGTTCTGCTCGTACTGTCCGTCTGGACGACGGCCGTTTTCGCTCATGACATCGTTCCCGGAAAGCAGCAGGATCACCCGATCCTGTTGCGCGGCGGCGACGTCCATACCGTTTCCGGCCCCGTGCAGCGCGGCGCGGACGTTCTCTTCGACGAAGGAAAGATCGTCGCGATCGGCCGCAACCTCGCCGTGCCGGCAAACACGGAGATCATCGACGTCAGCGGTAGGAACGTCTACCCGGGCCTGATCGCCGCACGTACGGTCCTCGGGCTCATCGAGATCGGCGCCGTCCGGGCGACCGACGACGACAACGAAGTCGGAGATCTGAACCCTGAAGTCATCGCTTCGACCGCCTTCAACCCGGATTCCGAGCTGATCCCGACTGTGCGGTCGAACGGAATCACGACCGCTCAGGTCATCCCGCTCGGCAATCTCCTGAGAGGGCGGAGCTTCATCGTGCAGCTCGATGGCTGGACCATTGAGGATTCGACCGTCGTTCCGGTCGATGCGCTTCACCTCGCCTGGCCCTCGGTGGCCATATCGAGAGCCTGGTGGGTCAGCGCGACCGAAGAGGAGCAGCGCGAACAGATGAAGAAGAATCGCGACCAGCTCTACGCGATCTTCGACGATGCGAATGCCGCCATGAGAGCAGGCGACGATCCCGGGGCGAGTGACCTTCTTCTCGACGCCATGGCTCCTGCACTGCGCGGAGAACTTCCCGTGTTCATCGAGGCGGACGACTACCGCCAGATCGTCGAGGCACTTCGTTTCGCTCGTGAATACGGACTGAATCTGGTGATCACCGGAGGCCGTGAGGCCGATCGTGCCGCTGATCTTCTGCGGCGCTGGAATGTTCCGGTGATTCTCGACGCGACACAGGCTCTGCCGTTTCGCCGCGACGATCCGTACGATCAGGCATACGCGCTTCCCGCGAAGCTCCACGAAGCGGGCGTGAAGTTCGCGATCTCGGATCCCGGTTCATGGAGCTCGCGCGATCTTCCGCTGCAGGCTGCTCAGGCCGTCGGCTACGGGCTGCCGAAGGATGTTGCACTCCGTTCGGTCACGCTTTCGGTCGCCGAGATTCTCGGTATCAGCGACCGGCAGGGATCGCTGGAGCCGGGGAAGGATGCCACGCTGATCGTCTCCGACCGCGACATCCTCGACACTCTCGGAGGTGGGGTCAGCCACATGTGGATCGAGGGGCGCGCTGTCGATCTCGACGACCGGCACAAGCAGCTCCGGAGAAAGTACAGCGAGAAGATCCGAAGAGCGAAGGGAGAGTAATGCGGGTTACCGGTTGCCAGTTGCCAGTTGCCAGTTGCCAGCTGCCAGCTGCCAGTTGCCAGTTTCCAGTTGCCGGTTGCCGGTTGCCAGTGCCAGTGGCCAGTGGTGAAGTTATAACACTCGTCATCCTGAGCAAGAGACCGGCGCGTTGCGACGGTGAATCGGAAATGACACCCGTGAGTGCGGAAACAACCGAACTCGTGTACTCAACCCAACGTCATC
>JAHWKK010000035.1 GCA_019347945.1 Acidobacteriota bacterium
GATCTCGCGAGCCAGTCCGCCGACCGCCAGTACCGGCAGGACATCGTCGACGAGGTGACCACCGCGGCACTGCAGGTCATCCCCTACGAGACCGAGATCGCCTACTACGAAGAGCTCCTCGACGAGGTCCGTGCAATCCCCGCTGCTGGAGAAGCGGAGGAAATTGACGAAGAGTTCGCGAGGACGTACGAGGACGTTCAGACGGCCATCAGGCAGACGAGTGAGATCTATCACCTGATCTCGGACAACCTCAATACGAGTGCGAACCTCTATACGGTTCGCGGACCGGTGGACTTTCACGAATCTCGCGGGATCTCCGCACGGCGTCTCGCTTTGATTGGCCTTCTGCTCTGGATGATCGCGGTTGCCTCGATTCTGGTCTGGGCCTTCATCCGCTACCGGATCCAGGCCGAAGAGATCGAGGAGCGGTTGAAGAGTGAAGAGTGAAGAGTGAAGAGTGAAAGAAGAGTGAAGAGTGAAGAGTGAAGAGTGAAAGAAGAGTGAAGAGTGAAGAGTGAAGAGTGAAAAAAGAGGCGCCGCGAAGGTAACCTCTCTTCATGTTCTCACCCTTCACTCACGAGCCGCCGCCCAGATCCTTCGCCGTCCTTCGGCGGCTCAGGATGACGAGAGTTTTGGTTTGCGAGAGCAAAAATTCGTTCATGATCGTCGCTTCGCGAAACTCAGCACTCGTCATTCTGAGCCCGGCGGAGCGCGGGCGAAGAATCTGGGCGGGGGTAATGCGGAGGGTTCGGAGTCTGCCGTGACAATACGTGCTCGGTAGCGTTCGCGAAATCGAAAGGACAGAGAAAATTGAAAAGCGGGATGCCGAGGCGCGGTCCTTTCCCAATGGACGACTGAAGAATGAATAAGCGAATTCTGACGCACCTCGAGCAGGTCGAGGCGGAGAGCATCCACATCTTTCGCGAGGTTGCGGCGTTGTGCTCGAAGCCCGTTCTGATGTACTCGATCGGGAAGGATTCGGCGGTGTTGCTGCACCTGGCGAAGAAGGCGTTTGCGCCGGGACGGATTCCGTTTCCGGTCCTGCACATCGATACGACCTGGAAGTTCCGCGAGATGATCGAGCTCCGCGACCGGCTCGCCCGCGAGCTCGAGCTGGACCTTCTCGTCTGGACGAACCAGGAAGGCCTCGCGAAGAACATCAACCCGTTCGATCACGGCTCGCAGCGCTACACCCACATCATGAAAACGGAGGCGCTCAAACAGGCGCTCGGGCACTACGGGTTCGATGCGGCCTTCGGCGGCGCACGCCGCGACGAGGAAAAAAGCCGGGCGAAGGAACGCGTCTTCTCGTTCCGCGACCGGTTCCATCAGTGGGACCCGAAAAATCAGCGGCCGGAGCTGTGGAACCTCTACAACACCCGCGTCCGGAAAGGGGAATCGATGCGCGTCTTCCCCCTCTCGAACTGGACCGAGCTCGACGTCTGGCTCTACATCCTGAAAGAAGAGATCCCCGTCGTTCCCCTCTACTTCGCGAAGGAACGCCCGGTCGTCGACCGCGACGGGGCGCTGATCATGGTCGACGACGAGCGGCTCCCCCTCTCCGAGGGAGAAGAGCCGCGAATGGAAAAAGTCCGCTTCCGGACGCTCGGATGCTACCCGCTGACCGGCGCCATCCGCTCCGAGGCGGATTCGCTCGAGAAGGTGATCGAGGAGATGATCTCGTCGCGAGTCTCGGAACGCCAGGGACGCATCATCGACTACGACGAATCGGGGTCAATGGAGGAGAAGAAGCGGGAAGGGTATTTTTGATGAAGCAGGGATCAGGAGACAGGATTCAGGATTCAGGAAAAGAAGAGTGAAGAGTGAAAGGAGACAGGATTCAGGAGACAGGATTCAGGAGACAGGAGCCGGTTGCCGGTGGCCGGATGTCGGTTGCCGGAGTTGAAGAGTGAAGAGTGAAGGAAGACGATGAAATGCGGGGCGAGGGACGCGGGACGAGCTTGCGCGATGCAACATTTTCAGCGGGAGGGCGAGGCTCCTGCCGAGCCGCACCGTTGCGTTCCACCGAAATGTCACCTGAAGACCATTTGTCTCCTGCCCGCTCTCGGTTTTTGCACTGAGCTCACTTTCTGCCACCCCTCCCGGTCGTTGTGAAGGGACTTGGGTTTCAGGATTGATTTTGGGGCGCGTCGACGTAGCGCCGGTTTTCAACCGGCATGTCGGGATCCGGCCGGCCCTCGGTCGCGCAAGTTGTAACCGTGCGGCTCGGCAGGCGCCTCTTCCTTCCGCCTCGCAGGCTCAAACATCCCCCGACCGGTATCGCTCGATCAAAATCCTTCTCTCTGAGTTCCGGAATCTCGCTCATACTTCCCCTTTCGTGCAAAGGGCGAAGAGCTCAAGGTTAATTAAGAGTGTGAACTTTGAAGCTATTTCGCATCTCGTTCAGTTTTCGCGGTGCGTCTTCTCGAGCTCATCGAGACGGTTCTGAAGATGACTGATGCGGCCGCGAAGCTGTTCGATCTCGCGCTCGAACTCGGCTCGGGAGAGCGATCTGGTTTCCAGCCGAGCGACGGCAGCGGATAATGACTGGTACTCACTCTCCAGTCTGTCGAAGCGGGTGTAGATCTGGTCGAAGTGGGTGAACATCTCCCGCCGAAGCTCTCCGAGATCGTCCCGCATGCCTCGCAACTCTTCCCGTACCTTTCCCTCGGAGGAGTCGACGTGCGAAACGATGTCGTTCCTGAATCGCTCCAGCAGCTTCGCAATATCATCTGCCATGATCAGCATTGTACCTCGGGCCTTGCCGGTTGCCGGATGCCGGTTGCCAGTTGCCCGTTGCCAGTTGCCGGTTGACAGGACTCAGGATTCGGGATTCAGGAGCCAGGATTCAGGATGGAAGAGTGAAGAGTGAAGAGTGAAGAGTGAAAGAAGAGCGACGAGCGACGAGTGACGAGCGGCGAGATGAAATGCGGGGCGAGGGACGCGGGACGCGGGACGAGTTTGCGCGAACTGGCAACTGGCAACCGGCAACTGGCTCCTGAATCCTGGCTCCTGAATCCTGTTTCCTTCTGAATGGGCCGAAATGGAGGTCGTGTAGTACGATGTTGTAATACAGCGGAGGTGGCCGGAATGCCAGTGAGTGTACGGTTGGATGACGAGACGAAGAAGATGCTGGATCGGATTTCCCGACTCAAGCGGATTCCGCGCTCCGAAGTGATTCGGCGGGGGATCGGGCTGATGGCACGGGAGGAAGGGCTCGACCGCGATGGAGTGAATGTCGCGGAGCAGCTCGAGTCCGTCATCGGTTCCGTGACGGGAGGGCCTCCGGAGCTCTCCGAGAGGACCGGCGATCGGTTCCGTGAGCTCGTCTCCGGGCGAAGAAGAGGGTAGCGCATGATCCTGCTCGATGCGGGACCGATGATCGCGATCCTGCACCGCGACGACAGCCATCATGACGCCTGCGTAAAGGTTCTTCGCGGGCTCTCAGAGCCGATGCTCACCGTCTGGCCCGCCGTGACAGAAGCGATGTACCTCCTCGGGTTTTCGACCGATGCACAACAGAGGTTGTGGGAGTTTCTCGGGAGCGATGCTATTGCAATCGCCGAGCTCGACAAGGCCGACTTCCCGAGAATGCGGGAGCTCATGGACAAGTACAGCGATCTTCCGATGGATCTTGCCGATGCGGCCCTGGTACGCGTCGCAGAGCGGGAGAGGCTCGGGAAGATCTTCACGATCGATCGTCGCGATTTCGAGATCTATCGGCCTGCGGATATGCGGAGGTTTCGGATCCTGCCGTGATGATCAGGAGCCCGGAGCCAGGAGCCAGGAAAAAGAAGAGTGAAGAGTGAAAGAAGACGATGAAATACGGGACGCGGGACGCGGGAGGAAGCTTGCGCGATGCAACATTCCACCGGGAGGGCGAGGCGCCTGCCGAGCCGCACCCATTCGAAATGGCAGAAAGTTCGTTCAGTGCAAAGATCGAGAGGGGAGCCGAGACAAAATCGTTTTCAGGTGACATTTCGGTGGAACGCAACGGTGCGGCTCGGCCGGCGCCTCGCCCTCCCGGTGATCGTGAAAGATCACGCCAGATCGTGACGGTGCGGCTCGTCGGCGCGTTCCCCCGCCCGGATTCTTCGCCCGTGCTCCGCCGGGCTCCTAATGAAACGACCACGAAATTGTTGGACTTCGACCCTCCTGCAGCGCTTCGCTGAGCTGATGTCCCAACCTGCGGGGTCCTTCGCCTGCCCGCCCGACCGCCCGCTCAGGATGACGTTGGTTTGAGTACGCGAGTGCGGTTGTTTCTGCACTCACGGGTGTCATTTCCCATTCACCGTCGCAAGGCGCCGGTCAACTGCTCAGAATGACGAGTGCTTCGCTCCCGAATCCTGGCAACAACCGGCAACCGGCAACCGGCCCCCGGTAACCGGCCAGCGGTAACCGGCAACTGGCAACCGGCAACTGGCAACCGGCAACCGGCAACTGGCAACCGGCAACTGGCAACCGGTCCCTGGCTCCTGTCTCCTGAATCCTGTTTCCTAAATCCTGTCTCCTGAATTCTGTCTCCTGGCTCCTGTCTCCTGAATCCTGTCTCCTGAATCCTGTCTCCTGAATCCTGCCTCCTGACGGTAAACTCTCCGGCGATGAGCAGCGTTGCCAGGGCCGACGGCCGATCGATTCACGACCTCGTAGAGCGCTACGAGGAACGGGACCTTCTCCGCTTTCTCACCTGCGGCAGCGTCGACGACGGAAAGTCGACGCTGATCGGGCGCCTCCTCCACGACTCGAACCTCGTCTACGAGGACCAGCTCGCCGCGGCGAAACGCGCGACCAAACCGGGTGGCGAGGAGATCGATTACTCCCTACTGCTCGACGGTCTCGACGCCGAGCGCGAACAGGGGATCACGATCGACGTTGCCTACCGCTACTTCTCCACCGCAAAACGGAAGTTCATCATTGCCGACACGCCCGGGCACGAGCAGTACACCCGGAACATGGTGACCGGCGCCTCGAACTGCGATCTCGCCATCATCCTGATCGATGCGAGGAAGGGCGTGCTCCGCCAGACCCGGCGCCACATGTTCATCGCCTCGCTTCTCGGCATCCGGCATCTCGTCGTCGCCGTCAACAAGATGGACCTGGTGGGGTACGACGAGCAGACTTTCGAACGCATTCGCCACTCCGTGTCGGATTTTGCGGCGAAGCTCCAGATCAGCGACATGGAGTTCATTCCGCTCTCCGCGCTCAAGGGCGACAACGTGGTTCATCGCAGCGAGGCGATGCCCTGGTATCAGGGTCCCCCATTGCTGCCCTTTCTGGAGACCGTGCACATCGCGAGCGACCGGAACCTGATCGACATGAGATTTCCGGTCCAGTACGTCCTCCGGCCGAATGCCGATTTCCGGGGCTATTGCGGCTCGGTCGTTTCGGGGGTGGTCCGGAAAGGGCAGGACGTGGTCGTCCTCCCATCCGGACGGCGCGCCAAGATTCGCTCGGTGCTCTCGGATGACTCCGAGGTCGATGAGGCGCCTGCACCGATGTCGGTGACGATCACGCTCACCGAAGAGGTGGACGTCAGCCGCGGCGACATGATCGTCCCCGAGAACAACAACCCGCACCTGTCGCAACATCTGGAGGCGATGCTCGTCTGGATGACCGACGAGCCGCTGAAACCCGACAGCGCGTTCATCGTGAAGCACACGACGATGGAGTCGCCCGCGGTGGTGTCCGACATCCGGTACCGGATCAACGTGGATGACCTTCACCGGCAGGAGACCGGAAGCCTCGAGCTCAACGAGATCGGGCGGATCAGACTGGAAGTCCCCCGGCCGGTGGCTTACGACGCCTACGTGAGAAACCGCCAGACGGGGTCGTTCATCCTGATCGATCGCATCTCGAACGCGACGGTCGCCGCGGGGATGATCGTCGACAGGGAGTCGGTAGAGGATTCGCTCGAGCACCGGCGATCAGTCGATGCCGGCAGCAACCTGCGCGAGGAGGATCGATCGCTGATCCCGGAAGGTGCGAAGGCGCAGAGGCTGGCGCAGGAGCCGGTCGTCGTCTGGCTGACCGGACTGCCCCGCTCCGGAAAATCCTCGATCGCCTGGGCGCTGGAAGCCGAGCTGTTCGGTCTCGGGCGTCACGTCGCGGTCCTCGACGGCGAGCGGATCCGGCGGACGATCAGCGCAGATCTCGGATTCAGCCACGCCGACCGGATGGAGAACGTCCGGCGAACGGCCGAGCTCGCGAGGGAGCTGCTGAGACAGGGGATGCAGGTGATCGTCGCGCTCGTGTCGCAGTCGGAGGATCAGCGGGCGGTCGCGCGCGAGATCATCGGCGGGGACCGGCTGATCGAGGTCTTCTGCGACGCCCCGCTCGAGGTCTGTGAAGCGCGTGACACGGCGGGCCTCTACGCGCGTGCGCGGACCGGAGAGATCACCAACGTGACCGGTATCAACTTTCCCTACGAGGCTCCGGCTCGGGCGGATCTGACGCTGCCGACGGATCAATGGGACGTCGATCGAAGCGTCGAAGCCGTCGTCGAAGTGCTGCGAGAGCGAGGTTTTCTCGGTCGATGAGCTCCCCCGAATCGAAGAACATCCAGTGGCAGGACGGGGAAGTCGATCCGTCGGATCGCGAGCGACTCCTCGGGCAGCGGGGCTGCGTGTTCTGGCTGACGGGGCTCTCCGGGTCGGGAAAGTCGGCGATCGCCTACGAAGCCGAGAAACAGCTGATCAGCAGAGGTCATCTCTCCTTCGTTCTCGACGGAGACAACATCCGGCATGGCTTGAGCGGCGACCTCGGGTTCAGCCCGGAGGACCGGGCGGAGAACGCGAGACGGGTCGCCGAGGTGGGAAGACTGATCGCCGAGACGGGAACGATCGTGCTGATCGCGCTGATCTCACCGGAGCGGAAGGAGCGTGAGCGGGCGCGAACGATCATCGGCAGCCGGCGGTTCTTCGAGGTGTGGATCGCGACGCCTCTGGAAGTGTGCGAGAAGAGAGATCCGAAGGGACTCTACGCGAAGGCCCGGGCGGGGGAGATCGAGAACTTCACGGGGATCTCGGCGCCCTACGAGGAGCCAGAGTTTCCGGCGCTCGTTCTGGCCGAAGAGGGGGAGTCACTCGATGTCTCAGTGGAGAGGTTGCTCGGATTCATCGAGTCGAGCGGGATTCTGAAGAGCGACGAGCGGCGAGTGACGAGCGACGAGTGAAAGACGAGTGACGAGTGGAGAGTGAAAAGAAATGCGAGCGGGAACTGATTCACCGTTACCGTTCACTCGTCACTTTCTTTCACGAGCCCCCGTCCAGATCCTTCGCCGTCCTTCGGCGGCTCAGGATGACGAGGGAGTGGGTTTCGCGAGAGCAAACATTCGTCCACGATCGTCGCTTCACGCAAACACAAACATTCGTCATTCTGAGCCCGGCGGAGCGCGGACGAAGAATCTGGGCGGCGGAACCTACCGTTGATGCGGGACATCCCGCAAGCTCGTAACGGTGTGGCTTGGCTGGATGTTGCTTCACCCTCTTTTCACTCTTCACCCTTCACTCTTCACTCTTCACTCTTCACTCTTCCTAAAGCCAGATCCAGGCGATCATCGGGATCGCGACGGCGGCGACGATGAAGTTCAGAGGCAGGCCCGTCCGCGTGTAATCGGTGAACCGGTATCCGCCGGCGTTCATCACCATCAGGTGCGTCTGGTAGCCGATGGGGGTCGCGAACCCAGCCGAGGCGGCGATGGCAACGGCGATGGCGAAGGCGTGCGGGTTGGCGCCGATCTCGACCGCGGTCGCGATTGCGATCGGAAAGACGATGACCGCGCTCGCCTGATTGGTGAGAAGCTCAGTCAGCAGATTCGTCAGAATGTAGATCGCCGCGAGTACGCCGATCGCGCCGATCGGACGGGTGAGGTCGATGACCTGGTTCGCGACGAGATTGGCCAGCCCGGTCTTCGCGAAGGCCTGGCCGAGTCCGATCCCGGCGGCGACCATGATCACGACCGGAAGATTGACGTTTTTTCGGGCGTCGACGGGCGTGATCACCCGGAATCCGATGACGCCGAGCGCCGCCGCGAGCGACGCAGTCACCAGATCGACCCAGCCGAACGAGACCGCGGTAACCATCAGCGCGACGATCGCCAGAACCACGGGTGCTTTTTTCTTCTCGACCATCTCCTTCCTCCGAACGGGTGAGACGAGGTAGAAGTCGCCGCTGTTCGCCGTCGCGGTCTCGAAGGCGCCGTGACCCTCCACGAGAAGGAGATCTCCCGGCTCCAGGCGGGTCCGCCCGAGCGGTTTCGTCACCCGCTGGCCGCTCCGATGGATCCCGAGGACGACGGCCTCGTAGTTGTTGCGAAAGTCGACGTCGCGGAGAGTTCTGCCGACGAGCGTGGAGTGGGCGGCGACGACCGCGTGGAAGAGCGGGAGCTCCTCCGAGGGGGTGGTCGAGGGGGTTTCGATGGGGCGGACGAGGTCGCCCCGGCCGAGCAGATCGGCCATGATCGAGGGATCGCCGACGAACGCGACGCGATCTCCGGTCTGGAGACGCTGGTCCGGACGGACCGGACCGATCAGCTCGCCGTCCCGATAGATGTGGGCGACGAACGCCCCCTGTAGATTGCGAAGGGCGGCCTCCTCGATCGACCGTCCATCGAGCGGCGAGCCCTCCGGAATCGCGAGCTCGAACTGGAACGCGCGTGCGCTCCGGTCTTCGTCGGTCGCCACCTCGATCCGATCGGGCAGGATCCTCGGTGCGACGAAGATGAGATAGAGCACGCCGACGATCGCGATCGGGACGCCGACGGCGCTCATCTCCCACAACCCGAGCAGCCCGTGTCCGTCGGCGGCCAGCAGCGCCGACACCAGAAGGTTCGTCGAGGTCCCGATCAGGGTCATCGTTCCGCCGATCGTCGTGGCGAACGCCATCGGCATCAGGAGCCTCGACGGAGAAATACCGGCCTTCAGACCCCACTGCCTCACCAGCGGCGTGAGGATCGCCACGAGCGGGGTGTTGTTCGTGAACGCGGAGATCGCGGCGGCCGGAATGATCAGTCCCGCCACCGAACGTGCCGGAGTGGCATTCGGGCGGGGCGCCATCACCGGATAGAGAAACGAGAGCGCACCCGAGCGGATCACCGCCGCCGCCACCACGAACAGCGCCGCGATCGCGAGCACCGCCGGATTGGAGAATCCGACGAGAGCCTCGGAGGGTGTGAGCACGCCGGTGATCATCAGCAGAAGCAGCGCGGCCACGAATACCAGGTCGGGACTCGCGAGCTCCCGGATCAGCGCGATGAAGATGAGCGCGGTTGCCCCGAGCGTGATCCATGCGTCGGGACCGAGCGTCATGCGAGTGCCCTGTCGATCAGCAAACTGTTCGCCGACGCCACAAATCCGGGATTGAGAAACCCCGGCTTTCCATACGTGAGACCGGCCCCCTCGAGCGTTCGAATCGATCCTCCGGCTCCGACGAGAACCGCATGCGCGGCCGCGATGTCCCACTCCATGGTGTTTCCCGCGCGGATGTAGAGGTCCGCCGATCCCTCGGCGACGAGACAGAGCTTGAGCGCGCTTCCCGCAGGGATTCGCGTGCAATCGCCGAATTTCGCGATGATCTCCTCGTCCCTGTCGGTGACGTGATCACGGCTCACGCAGATTCGAACCGGCGAGAACGAGCCCTCCGTGACTCGAATCGTCGCCTCGCGGTCGCCACCGAAGAGGGATGCGCCATCATCGTCGCCGAGGTAGGTGACGTTCTTCGCCGGCAGATGGACGACTCCGAGGACCGGGGTGCCGGATCGGATCAGCGCGACGTTCACGGTGAACTCGCCCGAGTCCTTCAGCAGCTCCTTCGTTCCGTCGAGCGGGTCGACGAGCCAGAATTCATCGGGTATCTGCTCTGGAAGGGAGCTTCCCTCCTCGGAGATGATCGGGATCTCCGAGATCTGCGAGAGCTCGCGCATGATGACTTCGTGTGCGGCTCGATCCGCGGCGGTGACGGGAGATCCGTCGGCCTTGGCGTCGAAGTGAAGGGATTTCGCGGCCATGATCGCGTTTCCGGCCTCACGAACGATTCGGATGAGCTCGTCCTTCATGGTGCGGAAACGGATAGTACAGGAAGACGGGTTGCCGGTTGCCGGTAGCCGGTTGAAAGGCAGTGACCAGTGACCAGTGGCCAGTGTGAGAGACGGTTGCCAGTTGCCAGTTGAAAGGCAGTGGCCAGTGACCAGTGGCCAGTGGCCAGTGAGAGAAACGGTTGCCGGTTGCCGGTTGTGATACTCGTCATCCCGGAGTAATTGACCGGCGTGTTGCCCGGTGAAGCGGCAATGACACTCGTGAGTGCAGGAACAACCGCACTCGCGTACTCAAACCGACGTCATCCCGAGCGGGCGGTCGGGCGGGCAAGCGAGGGACCTTGCAGGGTGGGACATCAGATCAAGCGAAGCGCTGCGAAGTCCACGCAATTTCGTGGTCGTTTCATCAGGAGCCCGGCGGAGCGCGGGCGAAGAATCCGGGCGGGGAAAACCGCTTGAAGAAGACTGGTGTTTCGGGTCAGCCGGCGCCAGCGGGCGACAGCACGTGGCCTGGTGATCCTTGATGGCCCGATCGAATTCACGTAGCCGAGAAAGCCGCCGAAGGCGGCGATAGGTCTTAGCCCCCGGCTTCAGCCGGGGGACAGAAGCTTTCCCACATTTAGTGTCGAGCCCGCTTCAGCGGGCGACAGGTGCGATTGGCGATGTTACGGATACGGACTCGAGGATCCAGTTCGGAGTTTCAGCTGAGACTTCTTAGGGCGTGGCCCGTGCTTGAAATTCGCGATTCTGTCGCCCGCTGAAGCGGGCTTCACACTGTCTTTAAGCAGACGTCTGTCCCCCGGCTGAAGCCGGGGGCTAAGATCTGTCGCCCGCTGGCGCGGGCTGTTCGAAGATCGACGGCTCGCGAGTTCAAGGTTTGAATGGTTCGCAGAGCTCTGACGCCCGCGGCGCGGGCTGAACTTCAGGGGTGATACGGATCAACCGGCTACCGACCGGCCTCACACTGGCCACTGGCCACTGGTCACTGACAACTGGTCACGGGCCGCTGGCAACCGTCTCTCACGCCGGCAACCGGCAACTGGCCACTGGTCACCGGCCGCTGGCAACCGTCTCTCACGCCGGCAACCGGCAACTGGTCATTGGCCACTGGCAGGCCACTGGCAACCGACCTTCACACGTCGTAGTACTCGCGGTACCAGGAGACGAAGCGGCGGATGCCTTCGTCGATCGGAGTGGCCGGGGCGAAGCCGACGTCGCGGGCGAGGTTCTCGACATCGGCGAAGGTCGCCGGGACGTCGCCGGGCTGCATCGGCATCGGGTTGGTCTCGGCCTTTCTCCCGACGGCCTCCTCGATGTGACGGACGAAATCCATCAGCTCGACCGGCGTGTGGTTGCCGATGTTGTAGAGACGATACGGCGCGGAGCTCGTCGCCGGGTCGGGGTCGTCGCCGTCCCAGGAGGGATCGGGCTCCGGAATCCGGTCGGTGACCCGGATGACTCCTTCGACGATGTCGTCGATGTAGGTGAAGTCGCGCCGCATCTTCCCCTCGTTGAAGAGATTGATCGGCTCGCCCGAGAGGATCGCCTTCGTGAAGAGAAAGAGCGCCATGTCGGGGCGGCCCCAGGGACCGTAGACCGTGAAGAATCTCAGCCCGGTCGTCGGGAGGCGGTAGAGGTGGCTGTAGGTATGGGCCATCAGCTCGTTGGCCTTCTTGCTGGCGGCGTAGAGGCTCACCGGGTGGTCGACGACGTCGCTCGTCGAGAACGGCATCCGGGTGTTCGCGCCGTA
The DNA here is from genome assembly GCA_019347945.1 of Acidobacteriota bacterium. Classification (NCBI taxonomy): domain Bacteria; kingdom Pseudomonadati; phylum Acidobacteriota; species Acidobacteriota bacterium. The sequence continues at coordinate 11,781 of JAHWKK010000035.1, forward strand.
GATCGAGCTCGAGGAGGCATAGACGAGATGCTCGACTCCGTTGTGCCGGCATCCTTCGAGGATGTTCATGAAACCGACGATGTTGCTGTCGATGTACGCGTGCGGATTCCGCAGCGAATAACGGACCCCGGCCTGAGCGGCGAGATGGATGACGCGCTCGGGCCGCTCGCGAGCGAAGAGATCGGGGATTCCGTCCCGATCCGCGACGTCGAGCTGGACGAACTCGAAGTTCTCGTGAGGCTCGAGCCGGGCGAGCCGGGCTTTCTTGAGCCGGACATCGTAGTAGTCGTTGAGATTGTCGAGGCCGATCACCTCATCCCCGCGGGTGATCAGACGCTCCGCGACGTACATTCCGATGAAACCTGCCGCCCCTGTGACCAGAAGTTTCAAAATTGATTACCCTCTCTATGAGTCCCTGCCGGCTCAGGGAGTTTTCCGCCGGCAGGGCAAGTCTAAAGGATGAAGAAATGAAAGTTCTCGTAACCGGGGGAGCCGGCTACATCGGGTCAGTCGTCGTCGAGAAGCTCGTCGACGGCGGTCACGATGTGGAAATTCTCGACAATCTCTCGACGGGGCATAGAGAAGCAGTGCCCGAAGGCGTTCCTCTCCATGTGATCGATCTCCTCGACCGGGATGCGATGATCACCAACGTGCGGGGAATCGCGCCGGACGCGGTCATGCATCTGGCCGCCGTGGCGGTCGTTCCGGAGTCGGTTGCCGATCCGGGGAAGTACTTCCGCCAGAACGTCACGGGGACGATCAACCTCCTCGATGCGATGGTCGAAGCGAAGGTGGGGAAGATCATCTTCTCATCGACCGCGGCCGTTTACGGCGAACCGGAAGAGTTGCCGATCACCGAAGAAGCGAAGGTCGATCCGACGAATCCCTACGGCGAATCGAAGCTGGCTGTCGAGCGGATGCTTCGCTGGTACGAGAACGCTCATGATCTGCGATATGGGGTTCTCCGGTACTTCAATGCCAGCGGCGCGACCGAGAGGAACGGCGAGCGAAGGGAAGAGGAAACGCATCTGATCCCGCTCGTTCTGGCTGCGGCGACGGGCTCGGGGGAGCCGCTGTCGATCTTCGGCACTGACTGGGATACGCGCGACGGTACCTGCATTCGCGATTACGTTCACGTCGAGGATCTCGCGACGGCGCATCTGAAACTGATCCCGCTGCTCGACCGGCGCAGCGCCACCTACAACCTCGGTTGCGGCGGCGAGGGCTACACGGTGCGCGAAGTCATCGCCGCGGCGGAAAAGGTCACCGGGATGACCGTCCCCTTCGTCGAGGCGCCCAGGAGACCGGGCGATCCCGCCGCGCTGGTAGCCAGCAGCGAAAAGATGAAGCGCGAGACCGGCTGGGAGCCGCAGCACGACGAGCTCGAGAAGATCGTGGCCTCGGCGTGGGAGTGGATGAAGAAGAGTGAAGAGTGAAGAGTGAAGAGTGAAGAGGCAGTTGCCGGTTGCCAGTTGCCGGTTGCCAGTTGCCGGTTGCCCAACTGCATGCACTTGCACCGTCGTTTCACGAGCCCCCGCCCAGATCCTTCGCCGTCCTTCGGCGGCTCAGGATGACGAGTGTTTGGGGGTTGGCGAGAGCAAACATTCGTCCATGATCGTCGCTTCGCGCATACAAGGCATTCGTCATTCTGAGCCCGGCGGAGCGCGGGCGAAGAATCTGGGTGGGGGCTCCTGCGGCTGAAGCCGTGACCTCGCACGATCAAACATCACCCCACCGGGAGGGCGAGGCTCCTGCCGAGCCGCACCGTAACGGAATGGCAGAAAGTTCGTTCAGTGGAAAGATCGAGAGCGAGCCGAGACAAAATGGTCTTCAGGTGACATTTCGGTGGAACGCGACGGAGCGGCTCAGCAGGAGCTTCGCCCTCCCGGTGATGCTCGACATCACGCAAGCTCGTGGCGGTGCGGCCTGCCCCGGCGGAACCAGGAACGAATCGAAACGTCGGATTGTTTGACGGCCTGTCCCGCTCAAATGCGAAAGGATTTCCTCTTGATGATTCGACGATCAGTTCTGACTCTTCTCCTTACGGCGATCCCCGCGACGGTGCTCGCCGGGCCGGCCGACAATCCCAAAGTCGAAAAGTGGATGCGGAGGGCGATGACGCAGTGTCCTTCACCCACCTGGGATTTTGCCTCGGTCGATCAGCCGCTGCCGCCCGGTCTCGAGGCCTACCGGCTTCGCCAGATCTCGGAGTCGGCGAACTGCCGGGAAACCATTTTTGCTCTCGTCACCGAGTCCGGACAGATTCTCGCCGGCCAGATCGTCCCGCTCAGCAGCGAGCCGGTCAGTCCCGCGGCGAAGATCGAAGCTCTCTTCACCGAGCGGATGAAAATGGACGTCGACGTCGAGGTGACCGCTGCGCCTCTGAAGGACGGCATCCGGGAAGTGATCATCCGGAAGAAGTCCCCGACCGGGGTGGTCCCGATCCGCGGCTGGCTCGACGCATCGCAGCGACTGTTCGTCCTCGGCCGGCGGGGCGACATCGACAGGGACGCGGGAATGACCCTGCTCGATGATCTCGAGGCCGGGCGAGGGGCCTCGAAAGGCCCGTCGAATGCTCAGATCCGCATCGTCGAGCTGTCCGACCTTCAATGCCCGTCGTGTCGGCGAGGACACGAGATCATGGCTCCCCTGCTCGAGAAGTACGGCGACAGAATCCACTACACACGGCTCGATCTTCCGATCAGCGATTCTCATGAGTGGACGATGAAGGCTTCGCAGGCAGCCGTCTCGATCCAGAAGCTGGCGCCCGAACACTACTGGGGGTTCGTCGATTTCATCTTCGCGAATCAGCCGACGATCACGGCTGCAACGATCGATGAGGTGATTCGCGATTATGTGACCGGTGTCGGGATCGACTGGACGAGATTCGAAAAGCAGTATGAATCGAAGGCTCTGAGAAGCGATCTGAATGACCAGGTGGGACGGGCGTTTTCGAACGGGATTTTTGCGACGCCGACGTTTCTCGTGAACGGCCGCTCGATCTTCTACGGTCCGGGCGGAGCGGAGCTCGAGGCGTACATGAAGACGCTCATGGGGGAGTGAGGGAGAAGAGTGAAGAGTGAAGAGTGAAGAGTGAAGAGTGAAGAGTGAAGAGTGAAGAGAGAAGAGAGAAGAGTGAAGAGTGAAGAGTGAAGAGTGAAGAGTGAAAGAAGACAAGCGACGAGCGGTGAGCGGCGAGTGAAGGAGTTAAAGAGCTCGTCATCCTGAGCCGCCGAAGGACGGCGAAGGATCTGGCGGCAGGCTCGTGAAGGAAGGGTGAGAGTATGTAGAGGTGACCTTCGCGGCTTCTCTTTTTTCACTCTTCACTCTTCACTCTTCACTCTTCCAATCCTAATCCCTAATCCCTAATCCCTGATCCCTATCACCCATCAATGCGACCTCACGGTCTTGTAGCTGAGGTCGAGCCATCGCCGGATCCCGCCGTTGATCACGACGATGTTGCGGAAACCGGCGGCGGTGAGAATTCGGGCTCCGCGGATGGCGTCCTCCGGGACATCGGAGTAGACGATGATCGTCTGGGAGCGATAGGGAATGATCTCCGGGAGCCGCTGATCGATCTCGGAGATCGGAACGGAGATGGCGCCGGCGATATGGCCCAGCTCCCCGTAAAAGTCCTCCACCGGCCTGAAATCGATGACGACGATCTCCTTGTGGTCCAGGATGATCTCGTTCGCGATTGTCGGTTCGACCTCCGCCCACGGCTGATCCTCGCGCGAGACCCCAACGGTCGTGCAGGCGAGAGCGCTGAGAACGACGATCGGCAGAAGCCGGGTCTGCATGGCGGACATGCTACAGGAAGGAAAGCTCGAATTCAGCTCTGGCTTCGCCCACCGGTTGGCCCGCGAGATTCCTCAGAATCGGATCAATATGGCGCTCGAGCTCGTCGTTGAAATCGATGGGAACACCGAGTAGCTGGAGCGTTCTGAGCACCACCGGATTACGCGAGCGCTCGCTCGAGCCGTCGGCGATCTTCAGAGCGATTCCGACCATTTCGTCGCCGTCGGATTCGCATGTCTCGTGGACCGCGCGGCTCGACGATGCGTCGAGCGCCATGGCGTAGAAGCCTTCGGCGCCTTCCTTGGCGAGAACGTGGCCGCCGAGCTGGCGCACCAGCGGTGTCGTCATGCTCCAGGCTCCGGCGACGTACTCCGGATATCCGGTCATCGCTTCAAAAATGGCCCGGCATTCCTCGTGTAGCCAGCCGTCGTCATCGTGCGATCTCTCGGCGAGCCGGGCGTACGCGAGGGCGGCACGGAAAAGTGACATCCGGAATGCCGGAACGCCGCAGCCATCGATTCCCCGATCGATCTCGGCGGGCTCGAGCCCGGCGAACTCGGCGAGATTCTCGAGCACGTCGAGCTGAATCGGCGAGGCCATCTCGTGGTAGACGCCACTCGGGTGATCGCGGATCTCACTTCCGAGAAGGAGTGCCGTGTGGTTGCCCGAGCAGTTGTTGTGAAGCGCCGTCGGCTGCTCACCGCTCAGCTCGAGCTCGATCCGGGCCTTCTCGTCATAGGGGGGATGCGCAGGGCAGACGAGATCGGATTCGTCCAGCTCGCGCCGGCGAAGAAGACCGCCGACTGCGGCGACGTGATGGGGTTCGCCGCCGTGCGAGGCGCACATGATGGCGATCTCCTGCGGCGTCAGATCGAACTGCCGGATGCCTCCCGCCCGGAGGAGCGGCAGGATCTGAAACGGTTTGGCCGCGGATCTGATGTAGGTGGAGAAGGCGGGGTCTCCGACCGAGCCCAGAAGGCGTCCGGCGGAGTCGACGATGGCGACGGAGCCGTAGTGGATCGACTCGACGACGCCGCCGCGGTAAACGTTGACGACGGGGATCACTGGCCTGGCGGCTCGACGCAGCCGTTATTCGACTGATTCGGCTTCCTTCTCTTCGGCTTTTCGGCCGGTCTTCTCTTCGGCTTTCCGTTCCGTTTCGGAGGCGATCGCTTCCTCCTCGTTGGTGTAGATGCGGAACACGCTGTCGAGTTTCGCGAGCTTGAGGAGTTTGAGCACCCTCTCCGAGGGGTTGATCAGGACCAGGCTTCTGTTCTGGGTGCCGAATTTGCCGAGGTATCCGACGAGCTCGCCGATACCGGTGGAGTCGATGTAGTCGATCTTGGTGAAATCCACCATGACGTTGCTGTCGTCGTCCTTGAGAACGCTTTCGAGCGCCGATGAGAAGAATTCTGCCGACTCTCCCAGCTTGATGAGTCCCTCAACGTAGAGAATCGTGAAGTCATCCCTATGTTTCTTTTCGACGATCAAAGGGTTCTCCTCCCTGCCTGACTGCGTGGTCATATCGTAGGGGCGTTTCGAGCAAAAGCCCTGCCATGGAGGGAAAGAAGAGTGAAGAGTGAAGAGGGAAGAGTGAAAAGAAGAGTGAAGAGTGAAGAGGGAAGAGTGAAAAGAAGAGTGAAGAGTGAAGGGTGAAGAGTGAAAGAAGAGACGCGGCGAAGGTAACTCTCAATAACCCCTCACTCTTCACGGCGTTCCCCCGGTAGTCCGATGTAAAGCAAGATCCATGATTTCGGCGATGGGACCGCCAGGCTCTGCCTGGTCGTTCGCGGCGCGCTCCGCACGCTGCGGGGAGGGTGGAATGAGACGCGCCGCGGGAGCGACGCGTCAACGGCCGCGTGGAACGCGGCGGTCCGTTCCAGGCGCTACCTTCGCGGCGTCTCTCTTTCACTCTTCGCTCTTCACTCTTCACTCTTCAGGACCAGCACGCCATTCATCCCGCCGAATCCGAATGAATTCGACATGAATGCGCGGGTCCGCGGTCCGACACCGGGTCGGGCGAAATTCAGCTCGCACTCCGGATCGGGGACGGTGAGGTGAACCGCCGCCGGGGCGTGGCCTTCCGAGACGAGGCGCAGCGACAGGACGAGCTCGATTGCGCCCGCCGCACCCATCGCATGGCCGTGGAGCGCCTTGGTCGAGCTGACCAGCGGCTGGTCGCGGGGAGCCCCGAACACCTCCGCGATGGCCGCCGCCTCGTTCGAGTCGTTCGCCCGTGTCGCCGTGCCGTGAGCGTTGATGTAACCGATCGCGTCCGGCTCGAGGCCGGCGTCGTCGAGGGCGATCCGCATCGCGCGAGTCGGCCCGGTGACCGTCGGATCGGTCAGGTGTCCGGCGTCGGAAGTCATGGCGACCCCGAGAATCTCCCCCATCGGCGTCGCGTCGCGCTCCCGAGCATGCTCCTCGCTTTCCAGGACGACGGTGGCGGCACCCTCGGCGAGGACGAGGCCCTCGCGATCCGCCGAGAACGGGCGGCACGCCCGGCTCGGATCGTCGCGCGGCGGCGCGAGCACCCGGAGCGCCTTCCAGGCGGTGATCACGGCCGGGAAGAGGGGAGCGTCGGAGCCGCCGCAGACCACGAGGTCGGCGAGCCCGCTCCGGATCCAGGAGGCGCCCTGAATGATCGCGTGGGACCCGGAGGTGCAGGCGGAGACGGTCGAGAACGAGGGGCCCGTCAGACCGAGCGCCGCGGAGACGGCGCTGGTCGCAGCGTTGTACATCGAGAGCGGAATCGAAAGGGGATGGATCCTGCTGCTTCGCTCGCCGTAGTACCTGGCGTAGGCCGCTTCGCTTGTCTCGACCCCACCGAGACCCGTCCCGATGATGCATCCGGCGCGAGGACGCGGCTCGCCGAGCGTGAGCCCCGCCTGTGCCGCCGCCTCGGAGGTGGCCGTTAGGGCGAGCCGGGTCGTCCGGTCGTGATTTCGCGGTTTGCCGGCCGTGATCCAGTCGTCGTCGACCGTTCCAGCCGGGATCGCCAGATCCTCCCGAGGAAAAAGACGGATCCCCGATCGACCCTCGCGGACCGCGAGGGCGGCCGATTCCGTGTCCGGGCCGAGCGCCGAGACGACTCCGACCCCCGTGACGAGGACTCGGGGTCTCTTCACCCGGCGCTGCCGCGGTTCAACCCGGCCTGCACGACATTGACGAGATCATCGAAGCTCTTGATGTCCTTCGAATCCTCGTCGCGGACGGTCATGCCGAAATCATCCTCGATTTCGTAGAGAATATTGATCGCGTCGAGTGAGTCGATCCCGACATCGGCCAGAGTATCCGCCTTGTCGAGGGCGTCGTCGTCGAGCGTTTTCTGCTCGTGGATGATTGCTCGCACACGAGCAGCGATCTCTTCGCGTTCCATGGAGAGATTATAGATCGATGAGATTGAGCGAAGGACGAAACTACTGGATGGTTTACGTCGGGTGGGCAATTATCTGTGCCGCTCTCGGTTGGGGCTTTCGCGAGGACGTCTACACCGTCGAGCGGCTGCGCCATCAGGAAGTCGAGCGGCTGGCGGAGGAGCTCGTCCGCCAGCGCGACCCGAATATGCGAGATCATGTCGTGATCAATTCCGCGTTCACCAAAACGAGATCCGGTGATGGTGAGTCGCGTTGGGTGATTCTGGTGAACCGGCCGGGCACGCACGATCTGGATGAGGCTCTGGTCCTCGAGATGTCTCTGGACGGCAGGGAAGTTCTGGGGACGAGACGGCCGTCCTTCCAGGGGAGGGCCCGATGAGCCGGCCGGCGAGGCTCACGCCGATGCTCGAGCAGTATTTCGATCTGAAGCGTCAGGCCGAGGATGCGATTCTCTTCTTCAGACTCGGTGACTTCTACGAGATGTTCTATGAGGACGCCGAGGTGGCGGCACCGGTTCTCGACCTGGTGCTGACGGCGCGAGGGAAGGGGACCGAAGCGGAGACCCCGATGTGTGGGGTTCCCTACCACGCCGCTCCGCAGTATGTCGCGAGGCTGATCCGGGCGGGGCACAAGGTAGCGATCTGCGATCAGGTCGACGACGGTGAATCGTCCAAAGGTCTGGCGAAGCGCGAGATTACGCGGATCGTCACACCCGGCACGGCGATCGACGGGATGATTCTCGACCGTGAGAGCTGCCTCCTCCTGAGCGTTCACGGGGAGAGTCATGCCACCGGTGCCGCCTGGCTCGACGTTTCGACCGGCGAGTTCTTCGTCACTCGATACGAGGGAGCCATACCGGAAGGCTTCGCGGACGACGTCGCGCGGTTTCTCCCACGGGAAGCCGTCCTTTCTGAGAGTATGAACGGCGAAGTCGTTCGGGTAATCGAGAAGCGCCGGATACCGATTTCGCGCATCGATCGGGACAATTTCGACTCGGTTCGGGCCCCGGAGCTTCTGGCGAAGCACTTCTCGACGCAGAGTCTCAAGGGATTCGGCCTCGAAGCAGGGGATCCGGCGGTCGTGGCCGCGGGCGTTGCCCTCGGTTACGCGCAATCGAGACACCGGAAAGATCTCGATCACGTCCGCCACCTCAGGCTCGAAACGCCCTGGAACGATATGCATCTGGACGCCTCGACGATCGCCAATCTCGAGATATTCGAATCGCAGGACGGCGGATTGGGCGGTGCGACGCTGTGGAAGGTCCTCAACGAAACGCGGACCGCTGCCGGGGGACGGCTGCTCCGGCGCTGGATCGTGAAGCCTCGGGCCGAGCACGATGCAATCTTCGAGCGCCACGATGCGGTCGACGAGCTCGTTCGGAACCAGTCGCTGCTCAACAGGATCAGCCGCATACTGGCGGGGATCGCGGATCTGGAACGATTGACCGCACGGATCACGATGAAGAGCGCGTCTCCGCGGGAATGTCTGACGCTTGCGGGTTCGCTCCGCACGATCGGGGAGCTTCGCGAAGAGACGGCGCGTCTCGAGGGACCGATGCTGCTGCGACTCCACCACGAGCTCGACGAGCTCGAGGAGGTGGCGACCAGGATCGAGAAAACGATCAGCGAGACCGCTCCCCAGAGCCTGAAGGAGGGAGGCGTGATCAGTGACGGAGTCGATCCGGAGCTCGATGAGCTTCACCGCCTCGCCCGGAGCTCGAAGACCGCACTGCTCGAGATCGAGAAGTCGGAGCGGGAATCGACCGGGATCAGCTCGCTGAAGGTGCGATTCAACAACGTATTCGGTTACTACATCGAGGTCTCGAAGGCCAATCTGCCGAAGGTTCCCGACTCGTACGTCCGCAAGCAGACGCTCGCCAACGCGGAGCGATACATCACCGCCGAGCTCAAGGATCTCGAGGAGAGGATCCTCGGAGCCGAGGAGAAGAGCGCGGTCATCGAGCAGAGGATCTACGATCATCTGCTGACGTGGATCTCGACGCGAGCCGGAGGAATCCTGGCGACCTCGGCGGTCGTCGCCGAGATCGATGCGATCGCGTCTCTCGCGATGGTCGCGATCGCGCGGAGGTGGGTCCGTCCGCAACTCTCCGAGGAGGTGGTGATCTCGATCAGCGAGGGCCGCCATCCCGTCGTGGAAGCGCTGACGTCGGAGCGTTTCATACCGAACGATACGAAAGCGCGTCTCGAGGACAACGGGATCCAGATCATCACCGGTCCGAACATGGGAGGGAAATCGACCTACCTGCGGCAGGTGGCATTGATCGTCCTGCTGAACCAGATCGGAAGTTTCGTTCCGGCTGCCGATGCGACGCTCGGGATCTTCGACCGGATCTTCACGCGAGTAGGAGCTTCGGACAACCTCTCGCGCGGGGAGTCGACCTTCATGGTCGAGATGCACGAGACGGCGAACATTCTGAACAATGCGACGAGCCGCTCGCTGATTGTTCTCGATGAGGTCGGGAGGGGGACGGCGACTTTCGACGGACTGTCGCTCGCCTGGGCGATCGTCGAGCACCTCCACGATACGGGGAAGGGAATCACGCTTTTCGCAACGCACTATCACGAGCTGACCGACCTCGAAGCGACCCGGGACCGGGTCGTCAACTTCAACGTCTCGGTCAGAGAGTGGAAGGAGCAGATCATCTTTCTGAGAAAGGTGATTCCGGGAGCTGCCGACAAGAGCTACGGCATCCAGGTGGCGAGTCTCGCCGGCGTGCCGGCCGGGGTGACGGGGAGGGCTCGCGAAATCCTCCACATGCTCGAAGATCGGGAGCGGGCGGTGGTCAGCGACGCGTCGGAAGGGAAGATTTTTTCTCCGGCGCGGCAGATGGAGCTCTTCCGCCGGGACGACTCACCTCTGTCGGAGCTTCGCGAGCTCGATCCGGACACTCTCAGCCCGATGGAGGCATTGAACCTGCTGCACGAGTGGAAGCGGCGGACCAAAAAAGTGAAGGACGGTAACGACTGACTTATGGCGGAACGGGTACTGGGAGTAGGCATCGCGGGCACTCAATTGACGGAGCTCGAGCGAAGACTCATGGAGGAGTGGACGCCATACGGGGTCGTTCTCTTTGCACGCAATGTCGGGACGGCGACCGAGCTGGAAGAGCTGTGCGGCGAGATCAAAAGGACCGGGGACCCTTCCCCGCTGATCTTCGTCGATCAGGAGGGCGGAAGAGTCGATCGGCTGCGCGACATCATCCCGGGCATTCCCGGAGCAGCGGCAGTGGCCGAGTCGGACGCTGCCGAGGAAGTGGTCGGCCGGATCGGCGAACTGATCGGCGACGAGCTCCGTCACTTCTCGATCGACGTGAATCTCGCGCCGGTGGTCGACGTCGAGCGCGACGAGCCGGTGCAGGGACTCGAGCGTCGAATCTACGGAAAGGACCCCGAGGTCGTCACGAACCTCGCGGCCCGCTTCCTTCGCGGTCTTCACTCGAAAGGAGTAGCCGCGTGCCTGAAGCATTTTCCGGGGATGGGGGCGGGGGTCGGCGATCCCCACTACGGAGCATCCGTGATGGACGTCTCCGGGGAGGAGTTGCGTAAGATCGATCTCGCCCCGTATCGCGCCCTCGCCAACGAGGCCAGGGCGGTCATGATCGGCCACGGCATCTACCCGCAGATCGATCCCGGAGTTCCCGCAACACTGAGCCGCAAATTCTCGAACGACATACTCCGAGACGAGCTCGGATTCGACGGGGTCGCCATTTCGGACGACATGGAGATGCATGCGGTGTCGGATCTGGGGCGCTTCGAAGCGATCAAAGAGCGCGCACTGCTCGCCGGAAACGACGTGGTCTTCTTCTGCAGCCAGGTGGAACGGATGCCCGATCTGATCCGGGACATCAGGTCGCGCCTGGACAATGACCAGGGATTCGAGGCGCGTTTCCACGAGGCGGCTGCCCGTGCGGACGCCTACCGCGACCACGTGCTCGAGCTGCAGCGTAAGAACCAGCCCGCACCGGGGATGAGCTTCGAGCGGATCAGGGCAGCAGTCGAGGAGTTCTGTAATGAATTCGAGGAAACCTGCGGTCGCAGTCGAACCGGTGAGCGGCGTGCGAATCCGCGTACTCCCGGCACAGGCAAGACCGGACGCGAGGAGTGGACCTGAGACGGTCATGATCGAGATCGACTACGACAATCTCGAGCGGGACCTCGACGCCGGGACCTTCCGGATCGAGCTCGAAGAAGCGCTGAAGGAGGGCTTTAGGGAGATTCATGCCCGGGGCGACCGCCTGCCGCCTCCCTCGTACTACGCGTCGAAAATCTCGGAGATCATCCATCAGGGTGGCCCCGTGCCGGACCATATGTCGCTGCCGATCTGGGATCAGGTGCTGGCCGCGTGCGAGAACGCGCGTGAGGACGTCACCGGAGAGTCCTCGCATGAGGGCACCGTTTGATCGGCTCCCGGACGATCTGGTTATGGCGCGCCATTGCCGTCGTGATTCTTCTGATCTTCGCGATCCTCATGTGGAACCTCTACGCAAGACTGACGCGGATGAGGCCGGAGGTGTCGACCCCGACGGCGGTGGAGGAGCCTGCGCCGCCGTCTTCCGACCAGACCGGCCGCTGAGAGGCGCTTAGAAGCAGGGATCAGGGATCAGGATTCAGGATTCAGGAGTCAGGGAGACGAGAGCCGTGAGTCCTGGGAAATCTACCGTGACACCGGCTTTCAGATCGCTTCGCGCGATCACTCGGGATCGGGCTTCGACCCTGGAGCTCAATTAACGCTTACATGGTTCGCCCTGGCGCTTAGATCACCCGGATTCTCGTGCTACCGTTGGCGGCGGCGAGCATGGCGATCAAGAGAATCATTCCGATATCGTCGGGCAAGGGCGGCGTCGGCAAGACGACGTTCGCCGTGAATTTCGCGCTTGCTCTCGCGAAACGTGGCGAGCGAACCGTCCTCGTCGACCTCGATACCGGCACGTCCTCGGTGCGGAGCGCGATCGACGCCGAAGTCCCTCGCGATCTCTATCACTTTTTCAAGAAAGGGGAACCGCTCGAGCGCTGCATCACGCCTCTCGGCTCGAAGCTCGATCCGACGGGAGAGTTCGACAAGTTCGGGTTCGTCGCCGCTCCGAAACACATGATCGAAGAGATCACGAACTTCGGACCGGAAAAGAAGAACGAGATCATCGAGGCGATCAACGGGCTCGATGCCGACTACGTCATTCTCGATCTCAAGGCAGGACTCGACTCGAACGTCATCGATTTTCTCCCCTACTCGAACTCCGGCATTCTGATCTTCACCCCGCACATGCAGGCGGCGACGCTTGCGGCATCGGACATCGTGAAAGCGATCATCTTTCGAAAATTGCGGCTCATCTTTTCGCGCGAGTCGCCCTTTTACGAATCAGTGGATCAGGATGCAGCCGGTTTCCAGAGGCTGATGAACGAGCTGATCGATCATGCCGAGGACGTTTACGATGACTCTCTCGGAAATCTCGACGCGTTCATCCACGACCTCGAGACCTCTCTCGGAGATCACCCGGTGACGAGGACGGTGGTCAATGCCGTTCACTTTTTCAAGGTCCACTACGTGCTGAACCTTTTCAACGGGGTGGAGGAGTCGTTCGAGACCGCGGTGAAACCGTTCATCGAGAATCTGACCGAGAACGTGACTTCACGCTGCGCGATCACGAATCTCGGATGGATCACTCGAAGCAATACGATTCAGGAGTCGTATCGATCGAGCAGGAGCTCGAGGATCTGCGGGTGACCGCGATCGGACTGGAACCGCGCCGCGCTCCGGCAGCGCGGCCGCAGCTGAGCCCGCCTACAGCCGATCCGACCGACCATCTGTCCCGGCAACTCGATACGCTGAAGATGATGTTCACTCACCGTCGCGACGATGATTATCGAGCCAACTTCGACTACATCGTGCAGCGGGCCCTCTTCACGATGGCGAACCGGCCGGTGAGCGAGTTCGGCGACGCGCGCCTTTACAGAGGATCGGAGATGCTCGATCTCATTTACCGCAGGTCGCACCGAAGAGTCTGACTCGAGGGGCCGTACGATGCCCGGACGGCACCGGTTCAGCCCGGTCGGCTGCGCCGGGAGGGTCGACCGGAAGAGCGCCGAAGCCCAAAAAGGCCCCACTTCCGATCAAACAGGGGCTCCTCTCAATGGTTTCAACATTGCAAATAGAGTGGATTCGTGAGCGACCGCGATCGATTGATCCAGGGGATGACCGGGGTCGGAGACTTTCGAGTGGTGGCGATCCGAACCACCGATGCGGTCGAGGCGATGCGGCTGCGAGCGGACCTCTCGCCTGTGGCGGCGGTGGCACTCGGGAGATTGATCTCGGGCGCCGCTCTGCTCGCTCGTCTTCTCGACAAGGGGAGCGAAGGGGGCCAGCAGATCACGCTCCGCGTCGATGGCGGCGGGCCGCTCGGCCTCATCATTGCCGAGGCGAACACGGCCGGCTACGTCCGCGGATTCGTTCAGAATCCACGAGTGGACGATCCCGATGTCGACGTCGGACGCTCCATCGGCACCGACGGGTTCCTCACGGTCATCCGCACCGCTGTTCCGACCGGCAAACCCTACACGAGCCAGGTGAGACTGGTGAGCGGCGAGATTGCACGCGATCTCGCGCACTTTCTCGAGACATCGGAACAGATCGCGTCCGGAGTGATGCTCGGCGTTCACGTGTCATCCGGCGGCATCGATGCCGCTGGGGGGATGATCGTTCAGCGCTTCCCGTACGTGGACGAAGTCGACGTCGAAGTGATGGAGACGCTTCTGAGCGATGCTCCGAATTTCAGCGCGCTTCTGGCCAGGATGCCCCTCGACGACGTGGTGAGGGAAGTCCTGCGGGGCTCCGGCTACAAACCGCTCGGGTCGCAGTTCGATGTCCCGATCGAATTTCGCTGCGGCTGCACCCGCGAGCGAGCGCTCGCTCCCTACCGTCTTCTCGAGAACGAAGAGATCAGGGAGATGATCGAGGAGGAAGGGGGCTCGGTCGCAACCTGCCAGTTCTGTGGCGAACGCTACCAGTTCAGTCCGGAGGATCTGCGGGAGATTCACGTCAGTGAAGAGTGAAGAGTGAAGAGTGAAGAGTGAAGAGTGAAGAGTGAAGAGTGAAGAGTGAAGAGTGAAGAGTGAAGAGTGAAGAGTGAAGAGTGAAGAGTGAAAAAAGCCGGTGGCCGGTTGCCAGTTGCCCAACTGCATGCACTTGCATCGTCATTTCACGAGCCCACGACCAGATTCTTCGCCCGTGCTCCGCCGGGCTCAGAATGACGAGTGTTGTGTTTGCGCGAAGCGACGATCATGAACGAATGTTTGCTCTCGCGAAAGTCACCTCCTCGTCATCC
>JAHWKK010000036.1 GCA_019347945.1 Acidobacteriota bacterium
TCATGGATATCAATGGCAATATGGTTCACGGCTGGTCTCCTCTTCTGGGCTTCGAGCCCGTCTAACGTGGGATGCACGATCAAATCGTGACATCGTTCGAGGGGACCGGCCTACTCATCGTCTCTGGCGGCAGGCTCGTGAGACCAGGCCAAGAGCGCCTGCAGCGGTGATTCACGATCCCCCGCCCAGATCCTTCGCCCGTGCTCCGCCGGGCTCAGGATGACGAGTCCAGCTGCTTCGGATCCTCGTAACCGGCTACCGGCAACCGGCAACTGGCAACCCGCAGTTCAGGATACGGTAGGCTTATCAACGATTGATGCGAGTCACTTTTCTGGGTAGTGGTACGTCAACCGGGGTTCCCGTGGTGGGCTGTTCGTGTTCCGTCTGCAGATCGACCGATTCCCGCAACGTCCGGCTCCGGCAGAGCGCCCTGGTGGAGCTCGATGGCAAGGTCATCCTGATCGACACGACTCCCGATCTCCGCACTCAGCTTCTCCGCTTCCCGGTCGACTGGATCGACTGCATCCTTTTCACCCACGCTCACGCGGATCACATCATGGGGCTCGACGATGTACGCCCATTCAATTTCTTTCACCGCAAGCCGATCGTCGCATTCGCGAACCACTGGACGGCTGCGGGGATTCGCCGCGCGTTCTCGTACATCTGGGCGGACACGCAGCCCGGAGGGGGGAAGCCCCAAATCGACCTGAGAGTCGTCGAAGCTGCGTTCGACCATGAAGGAATCAGCGTGACACCGATTCCGGTGACTCACGGACGGTGGGAGATATTCGGATACCGGATCGGGGATTTTGCCTACATCACCGACACCGACGGCATTCCCGAAGCCTCGCGCGCGCTGCTCGAGGGACTCGAGGTTCTCGCCCTTGACGGATTGCGACCTGGCCCACCGCATCCGACGCACTTCACGATTCCTCAGGCAATCGACGTAGCGCTGGAGATCGGCGCGAAGCAGACGTGGCTCATGCATCTCAGTCACGACGTCGATCATGGCGTGGTGGAGTCGACTCTTCCCGAGACGCTGCGACTGGCATACGACGGACTCGTTCTGGAGATCGCGTGACGAGGGCGATTCCCCGTGTTGAAAGTCTGAAGGGACGGGTGCGTGTCCCCTCTTCGAAATCGCTCACGAACCGTGCGTTGATTCTCGCGCTCGCCACCAGTGGCCCGACGACGATCGGGAGCCCGCTCGACTGCGACGATTCCAGATACCTCCTCGAGGCGATCCGGAAGATCGGATTCGATGTCTCCGGGTCACTCCGAAGCGAGGTGACCATCGGCGACCGGATCACGATGTATGCCGATGATCTGGAGCTGTTCGTGGGAAATGCGGGAACCGCGATGCGATTTCTCAGCGGAACACTCCCCTTCATTCCTGGCAGGTTCGTTTTGCAGGGCGAGCAGAGGATGCACGAAAGGCCGATCGGTCACCTCGTCGAGGCCTTGGTCGCACTCGGTGCCGAGATCGAGTATCTCGAGCAGGAGGGCTATCCACCGGTGGCGATTCGCGGACGAAAGATGCGTGGCGGAATGAAGGTCGCGGTCGACGGGTCGCTCTCGAGCCAGTTCGTCTCGGCGCTGATGATGGGGGGCGTCCACCTTCCGGGTGGACTCACCGTCGTCGCCTCGGATTCGGTTTCTACACCCTACATCGAGCTGACGGCCGGCATCATCTCGGCCTTCGGCTTTTCGGTCGTCGAAACCGGAGGGTCGTGGAAGGTGGGACCGGCGAACGCGAATCCGGGCCGCTATGAGGTCGAGGGAGACTTTTCCGCCGCTTCCTACTGGTTCGCGGCGGCCGTCGCGACCCGGGGGGAAGTGGTGGTGGAGGGCCTGTCGGCGTCGTCGCTCCAGGGCGACCGGCGATTGCTCGAGGTGCTCGAGACGATGGGGGTGGAAGTGGAGTGGATGGATGACGGTGCCGTGAGGGTCAACGGGGAGGGGAGCTTCACCGGCGGCGATCTCGATCTTAACTCGATGCCGGACGTTGCTCCGACGGTGGCTGCGATCGCCCCGTTTGCAAGCGGTTCGGTGAGAATCCGCAATGTCGGCAATCTGAGGATCAAGGAATCGGATCGGCTTGTCGTGCTCGAGCGCGAGTTGACCGCGCTGGGTGCACGAGCCAGAGCGGGGGAGGATTCCATCGTGATCGAGCCGGGGTGGGGCGATGAAGAAGCGACCGTCGACCCTTCAGGGGATCACCGGATCGCAATGGCTTTCGCGGTGGCGGGTCTCGCCCGAGGAGGGGTGACAATCGGCGATCCCGGCGTCGTCGGGAAGTCGTATCCCGGCTTCTGGAAGGCGCTCGACGGTCTCGTCGAATCTTCTCGCTGAGGACGCCGATGTTTCTTCGATTGCTCGGCTGGCTCGTCTCGTCCGCGGTCAGGATCTTCTACCGGTTCCAGGAGGGAGGGAGTGAGATACCCCCCGAGGGGCCGGTTCTCATCGTCGTCAATCATCCGAACATGGCCGCCGATCCCGCGCTGGTGCTCACCGTGTCCCGACGATGGGTGTCGTTCATCGCCAAGGCGACACTGTTCAGGAATCCGCTACTCGGCGGGCTCCTACGCGCTCTCGCCGTGATCCCGGTTCATCGGCGACAGGAGCGTGGGCACCAGGCCCCCGAGGCGAACCTCGAAGCGTTCGATGCGGTTGCCAGGACCCTCGCCCGGGGTTCGGCGGTCGCGATCTTTCCGGAGGGGATCAGTCACGACGAGCCATCGCTGGCACCTCTGAGAACGGGCGCCGCTCGGATGATTCTGAGATGCCTCAGAGAAGGGGTTAGGCCCGCGCTGATTCCGGTGGGTCTGACCTACGCCGACAAGAGCGCTTTCAGAAGCAGGGCGCTGGCGCTCGTCGGTGAAGCGATCGACTATGGACCTGCCCCGTCGGAATCGGATGAAGTCCGGTGGGTACGGGATCTCACCGAAGAGGTCTCCGGACGTCTCGTGAGACTCACGATCAATCTCGAGTCGTGGGCGGATCTCCCTCTGGTCGAGATGGCGGAGCGGATCCATGCCTCGGTTTTCGACAGAAGAAGAAGGCCGGGGGAAAAGGTGGAACGGACGTCCTTTGCCGCGCGGATTCTCCGAAGGCTGAGGGATTCGGAGGACCCCGGGGCGGAGACGCTCCTGGAGCGGCTTGCCACGTTCGATCGCAACATGGCGGCTCTGGATCTCGAGCCGGCCTCGCTGGAACGGAGGACTGAAGCGGGGCTGGCGATCCGCTGGCTGGCAGTGCACGCTATTCCGATCGCGATCTGCGCGCTCGTCGTCGGCGTGGCCAGAATCATCTTTTTCCCTCCCTGGTTCCTCACCTCGGCTCTCGCGCGATTCGCGAGCAGAATATCGGGGGCAACGGTCAAGATCCTGGCGGGAGTGATTCTCTATCCGGTCTGGATCGCGCTCGCGGCCGCCTGGCTGGCGAACCGGTATGAGTTGCCCCTCGGTGGTTTCTCCTGGGCTCTGGCGCTCGGGGGTATCGCGCTCGCGGCCGTCGCCGGGGCCGGATGGCTGGGACGAGAGTCGCGGGCCGTACGACGTTATCTGATCCTTCGGCGAAGCGGCGATCTGAGGAAGCAGCTGCTGGAGGAGCGCAACGAGCTGGCCGCAAGATTCGAGCAGCTTCGGGGAGATCTCGGAAGGGAAGTCTGGCAGGGATAAAAAAATGACCGAAGCCGGGGCCCGCGTCCACGGCCTGTCGCCCTCCGTGGAAGCGGAACCCCGGTTCGGTCAATGCTGCATACGCAGGAGCTCACCCAACTCGATAGCCGGAACCGGCTTCCCGAGATAATCACCCTGCATCAGAGTGCACTCGAGATTGCGCAGCAACATCATCTGATTCCTGTTTCGAACTCCGGTAGCAGCGACGTTGAAACCGAGTCCACGGCCCGTCGTGATCAGGCCGTCGACGATCGCCGCATCCTCGCTCGATTCCGAGATATTGTCGATGAACGAACGATCGATCTTCAGAGAATCGACCTCGAGGTGTTTCAGATCCCGCATCGAGCATCCGCCCGTTCCGAAGTCGTCGATGGCGACGCGGAATCCGAGCTCGCTGAATGCGGAGGTCATCATCATCGCGCTGGCCCGTGCGCAGAGGGTACGCTCTGCGATCTCGACCTGGAACATCGAGGACTCGAGACCGCGCTCCTCGAGCGTCGCGGCCAGGCGGATCGGAATCTCGACATCGTCCATCTGACGGCTCGAGAGATTGATTGCGACGCGGGGGAGCGTCAGTCCCTGCGCAATCCAGTGACTGAGCTGCTCACCGGCCTGGGTCAATGCCCATTCACTGATCCGGGCGCTGAGGTCGAGCTTGTCGGCGAGCGGAAGAAACGTATCGGAGCCGACGAGTCCGAAGATCTCGTGATTCCAGAGGATCTTGACCTCGAGGCTTCTGATCGAGCCGGTTCGGATGTCGATCTGGGGCTGGTAGCGTACGGAGAATTCGCCCGCGTCAAGCGCCTTGTGAAGCGCGTTGAGCAGAAAGGCCCGTTCGAATGCGCGCTCGTTTCTCGCTTCCTCGAACATGCGGATCTTGCTCGATCCGGTTTCCTTTGCGCGATACATTGCCGTACCGGCGCGCTCGACGAGTATGTCGCAGTCGGTCGAGTCGGAGGGGAAGAAGGAGATTCCGGCGCTCGCAGTGACAGACAGCTCCAAGCCGTTGACGAGGATGGGAAGAGTGAGCGAGTCGATGATCCGCTGTCCGACGGAAAGAGCGATGCCTTCGTCTTCGGTGTCGGCCAGAAGGACGAGAAATTCGTCGCTTCCGAAACGTCCGACGAGATCCTCGTCGCGAACGATTTCCTGAATCCGGGTTGCCGTCTCGGTGATGACGGCGTCACCGGCAGCGCGGCCGTACTGTTCGTTGATCGAGAGCAGGTCGTCGATGTCGATGAAGACCATCGCGGCCGAGCCGTGGCGGCGTCTGGTACGAGCCAGCGAAGCGCGAGCCTGGTCCATGAAAAGTGTTCGACCGGACAGGCCGGACATCGGATCATGCTGAGCCTGATATTCGAATCGCTCGGCGGCGATCCGCTGCTCGGTGATGTCCATCATCGTGCCGGCCATCACCGGCCCTTCGTCTCCTTGAATCCGAGTGACGCTCTGGCAGACCCATGCGAACGTACCATCCTTGCGCCGCATGCTGACCTCGAGCCCATGAACGGTCTCGAGCGTTTCAATGGCCGACATGATCATCAGCCGGTCTGACTCGTTGAGATAGGGGAATCGACCCTCGGCCAGCAGCTCGCTGCGGGACTCCCATCCCAGCATTGATGCACATGCCTCGTTGCAGTCGAGAATTGTTCCGTCCGTCGCCACTCTGAAAGTGCCGACTCCGGTCCGGTTGAGCAGTCCTATGCAGTCGATTTCCACGGCCGTTGGTCGTTCCACCTACATATTTAGCTGGGGACACCACGTCCAGCAAGTGGAGTTAGTTAGTGGGCGACCCTATCGGACGATAGGTCAGGCTCACGAATTTCCGCGGGCGGCCATCCCGACATATTCCCGGCCGCGCTTGCCGGTATAGATCTGGCGGGGCCGCGCGATCTTCTGGTCGGGATCCCCCAGCATTTCCTGCCATTGGGCGAGCCAGCCCGCAACTCGGGGGATCGCAAAGAGGACCGGGAACATCGCCAGTGGAAAGCCCATCGCCTGGTAAATCAACCCGGAGTAGAAGTCGACGTTCGGGTAGAGCTTCCGCTGGACGAAGTATTCGTCCTCGAGAGCGATCTTTTCCAACTCGAGGGCGATTTCCAGAAGCGGATTTTTGCCGGTGACCTCGAAAACCTCATAGGCCGTCTGCTTGATGATTCTGGCCCTGGGGTCGTAGTTCTTATAGACCCGATGGCCGAATCCCATCAGACGGCCATCGCCGTTCTTGACGCGTTCGATGAATTCGGGGACTTGCTTCTTCGATCCGATCTCGGTGAGCATCTGGATCACGGCTTCGTTCGCTCCGCCGTGAAGCGGTCCGTAGAGAGCTGCCGCAGCTCCCGCGACGGCGGAGTACGGATCGACTCGCGAGCTGCCGATCGACCGCATGACGGCCGTCGAACAGTTCTGCTCGTGATCCGCGTGCAGAATGAACAGGACGTCCAGGGCGCGCTCGAGTGCCGGCTCCGGTCGATATCGCATCTCCGTCATCCGGTACATCATGCTGAGAAAGTTGCCGGTGTACGACAGGTCGTTGTCGGGGTAGGTGTACGGCATGCCGATAATGTGACGATAGGTGAAGGCGGCCAGCGTCGGCATCTTCGCGATCAGACGATGAATCTGTACGTCGCGGATAGCCACGTCGTCGATCTGTTTGGCTTCCGGATAGAACGTGCTCAGGGCGGCGACGGTCGAGATGAGCATTCCCATCGGATGAGCGTCATAGCGAAATCCGTCGATGAACTTCTTGATGTTCTCGTGGATGATCGTGTGATGCGTGATGTTCCAGGTCCAGTCGTCGAGCTCCGCCTGAGTGGGAAGCCTTCCATACAGGAGGAGAAACGAGGTTTCGAGATGAGTGCTGTGCTCGGCGAGTTGCTCGATGGGGTAGCCGCGATACTCGAGGATTCCTTCATCACCATCGATGAATGTGATCGCGCTGCGGCAGGCCGCGGTATTCATGTATGCCGGGTCGTACGTCATCATCCCGAACTCGTTCTCGGTGACCTTGATTTTCCGGAGGTCGAGGGCCCTGATCGTGTCGTCCGTGATCGGAACCTCGTACTGCTTGCCGGTTCTGTTGTCGGTGATCGAAAGAGTGTCCTTGGGCAAGTTTGCCTCCTGAAAAATCCTGTCCCGCGCCAAACGAGCAGACGACGGGCGGAACGGCGATCATAACGCAACCACCCGGCGGATGCCGGGCGGCCAGGAAAGCGGCCTCCCCAGGGCGTGCGCCCGGGGTCGTCATGAAGATGCAATAAGCTTCAACGGAGATGCTGAACCGATTCTTCTCGATCAGCCCGATCGAGCTGGGGGCAATTGCCAGGATCGAAGGGGAGGAGGCGCACCACGCGGGTCGGGTCAGCCGGCTGCGGATGGGCGAGCGGATCGAGGTGATCGACCGCGACGGAAGGACCGCGGAGGCCGTGATCGAGACCATCTCGCCACGAGAAGTTCTCGCACGGGTGGATCGCGCCGTCGTTTCGAGAGAATCGCCGCTTTCGATCACACTCGCGATGGCGCTCATCAAGCCCGACCTTTTCGAACTGGTGCTCCGCAAGGCAACCGAGCTTGGAGTCGCGGTCGTCCAGCCGCTCCTCGGAGATCGGGTGGAGATCAGGCCGGACCGGATTCGCAACCGGCGGGAGCGATGGGAGCGGATCGTTCGAGAGGCGGTGAAGCAGTCGGGAAGAAGCAGGATCCCGGTCATCGCCGAGCCGATGGCGTTCGACGAGGTCATCCAGGCCGGCGGCACTCTTTTGATCTTCGACGAGACCCCGTCGGGCGAGCCTGCTCCGGAGGGAACCGGAGAAATCACGCTTCTGATCGGTCCGGAGGGGGGTTGGTCGGAGAGGGAACTGAAGCTTGCCCGTGAGAAGGGGATCGCGACGGTGCCGCTCGGTCCGCGGCGGCTCAGGGCAGAGACCGCGGCGATCGCGGCGGTCGCCTGGGCTCAGATTCGATACGGCGACTTCTGAAACGAAAAAAGGCGCGGCCGAAGCCGCGCCTTTTCCAGATCTACGATGCCGGGGATCAGTACATACCGCCCATACCGCCCATTCCGGCTGCTGCCGCCTGATCGGACTGGCCTTCTTCCTTGATCTCGGAGACGAGCGCCTCGGTGGTCAGCATCAGGCCGGCGATCGACGATGCGTTCTGCAGCGCCTGCTTGGTGACCTTTGCCGGATCGATGATGCCGGCTTTGAGCATATCGACGATTTCCTCGGTCTGTGCGTTGAAACCGAAGTTGCCGCCCTTCGCCTTGACGTCACGAATGACGACCGAACCTTCGAATCCGGCGTTCGCGACGATCTGCCGGGCCGGCTCTTCGAGCGCCCGTCGGATGATCTCGATGCCTACGCGGATGTCGCCTTCGGCGTCGAGCTTGTCGACGGCCTCCATGGCGAGCAGCAGCGCGACTCCGCCGCCGGGGACGATCCCCTCTTCGACGGCTGCCTTGGTCGCATGCATTGCGTCCTCGACCCGCGCTTTCTTCTCCTTCATCTCGGTCTCGGTTGCAGCGCCCACCTTGATGACGGCGACGCCACCGACGAGCTTCGCGAGCCGTTCCTGAAGCTTCTCGCGATCATAGTCGGATGTCGTGTCGTCGATCTGGGTGCGAATCTGCTTCACGCGACCAGCAAGAGCTTCCTTCCGCTCCTTGGAGTCGGTGTCGGTGACGAGGGTGGTCGTATCCTTGTCGATGGAGATCCGCTTCGCCTCTCCGAGGTCGCTCCACTGGACGTTCTCGAGTTTGATTCCGAGATCCTCCGAGATGAGCCGGCCACCGGAAAGGATGGCAATGTCCTCGAGCATGGCTTTCCGCCGGTCGCCGAATCCCGGAGCTTTGACGGCGGCGACGTTGAGCGTTCCGCGAAGCTTGTTGACGACGAGCGTGGCGAGAGCCTCCCCCTCGACATCCTCGGCGATGATCACCAGCGGCTTACCCTGCTTGGCGACCTGTTCGAGAATCGGCAGGAGGTCCTTCATCGAGGAGATTTTCTTCTCGAACAGCAGGATCATCGGGTTCTCGAGCACCGCTTCCATCCGCTCCGGATCGGTGACGAAGTAGGGAGAGAGATAGCCGCGGTCGAACTGCATCCCCTCGACGACTTCGAGTGTCGTCTCGAGGCCCTTCGCTTCCTCGACGGTGATCACGCCGTCTTTGCCGACCTTGTCCATCGCCTCGGCGATGATCGAGCCGATCTCTTCGTCGTTGTTCGCCGAGATCGTTCCGATATGGGCGATGTCCTTCCCTTCGACCGGCTTCGAGATCTCGTCGATTTTCTTGACGGCTGCTTTGACTGCCGCTTCGATACCCTTCTTGATTTCCATCGGGTTCGCACCGGCCGTGACGTTCTTGATTCCCTCGCGATAGATCGCCTGGGCGAGAACTGTTGCGGTCGTCGTTCCGTCACCGGCGGTGTCGGAGGTCTTGGACGCGACTTCGCGGACCATCTGAGCACCCATGTTCTCGAGCTCGTCTTTCAGCTCGATCTCCTTGGCGACGGTGACGCCGTCTTTTGTGATGGTTGGTGATCCGAACTTCTTCTCGATCACGACGTTGCGGCCCTTCGGACCGAGTGTGACTTTGACTGCGTCGGCGAGCTTGTTGACGCCCTTCAGGATCGAATGCCGGGCTTCCTCACCGTAGGTAATCATTTTTGCCATGGTTCTGAACTCCTCCGTCTGTTAAGTGATTCGAATCTCGTTTCTGATCAGATCAGCCGACGACCGCGAGGACCTCGTCCTCGCGAAGGATGGTGTACTCCTCGGCCTCCAGTTTGATGTCGGTGCCGGAATACTTGCCGATCAGTACCTTGTCGCCTTTCTTGACGTCGAGCTTGATCCGCTTGCCGTCGTCGCCGAATTTACCTTCGCCCACGGCGATGACTTCCGCCTCCTGGGGCTTTTCCTTCGCGGTATCGGGAATGATGATTCCTCCCCGTACCGACTCACTCGGGTCAATCCGCTTGACGAGAATCCTGTCGTGAAGCGGGCGAACGTTGACACCCATGGTTCCAACTCCTTTCAACTCTTTTATTTTGATGAATTTGACCGGGGGACGGATCGTCCGGGTCGAGCCTGTTTTTAGCACTCATGGTCACAGAGCGCTAACAGCCGAGCGCGCAGGGTTCATTCCTGATGAAACGGCCGAATCTGAGCGACAGGCACTAAAATAGCCATCCGGCGGACGAATCCGCCGGATGGGGGCTTGTGTGGGTCGACCGTGTGCGGGTCAGCGTCCGGGTTCGCTGATTCTCTCGACCGTATCGGCGAGCTCCCGATCCTTGTCGGAATCGAGCGCCAGATCGGCCTGGGCGAGCATACCGACGAGCTTGTCACTCGAATCGACCACCGGCAGCCGGCGTACCTTCTTCTGGCTCATCATGCTGAAAGCTTTCGAGAGACTCTCGTCGTCGCGAACCACCGCGACGTTCTGCGACATGATGTCGCCGACGGTGCGGCTCGATGGATCCCGCTTCTCGGCAATGGTCCTTGTGACGATGTCGCGGTCCGTGATCATCCCGACGACCTTGCCGGACTCGACCACGGGAATTGCGCCGCAGTCGTGCTCGACCATCAACGATGCGGCACGATGAAGCGAGTCGCTTCGGGTCGCCGTTGCCGGGTTCCTGGTCATCGCGTCGCGTACATGTTCTCTGGTTTTCGTGTCAGTCTGCGTGGCAGTAGCCATGATTTCCTCCTCTGTAGTTTCGGGGTCAGGGGCGAGCGTCCGATGCGCTCGCTCGACTATTATTAGGAGCAACAGTCGTGCCGCGATTCACTGCGCGACGTGCGTGTGAGAAATCCTGTCGGCGAGCGAGCGATGCCCTGGGAAAAGCGCCGGAACAAAGCCGAGGCCCGCGGTTGCAAGCGAGATCACGAGCCCGGTCCACCGGAGAAACGACCGTCGGAAAGTGACCCCGAGGTGGTCGTCGGTGACGACTCTCACATTTGCAACCGCCCCCCCGAGCGTCCTCCCCCAGACCATCCAGCCACAGGTGAAATAGCACAGCGAGAAGACTGCGATGAAGCCGGCGATCGCCAGGGCAGCCCTGAGATCGATTCCCGTGGGAAGGAGTGGCCCGAGCGTGAGAACCAGTGCCCCGAGCAACGAGAGGTCGAGACCGAGTGCGAGAGCTCGGCGCCACAGGGGAGCGTGGGAGTCGGGGGGTGGTGTTCCCTTCTCGTCGGGTACCGATGCAGTTGGAGACCGCCCGGTACCGATCAGCTCGATTTCATCGAATCGCTTCGCCGGGGTCATCGAGCCGTCAGATATTTGACGAAGATTCTGTAGAGGAGATCCTTCGAAGCGCCGTCGTATCTCCGGGCGAGCTCGAGCGCCCGTTGCGCTTCGATGTCGTCGGGGTCCAGTCTGACGGCCTCGGTGAAGTACTCGATCGCACCGGAGGTATTTTCGTCCTTGAGCGCGTTGACTCCGAGATTGTAGTTCGCCGAGGCTGCGAGCCTCTGGGCATTGGGGTTGTCGGGCTCACGTGCCAGGAAGGCGGAGACGGCTCGGAGAGTCTCCCGGTAATTGCCTTGGTTGAAGAGAAGCAGCGCCTGCTCGAGACCGGACACCTCGGCTGAGACCTGCTGATACGTGGCGGAATCGCTCGCATCGAGCGGTGCGATCTGCGCGGCCTCCTCGAAAGCTCGCTTGGCGCCGATGAAGTCTTCCGCCGCGAATGCTTCACGGGCTTCGACGAGGAGCTCCTCCCGGACTTCCGCCGCGGGGCGCCCGTCGATCATCGACGCTGCCTGCGCGCGGTATTCGGCGATCTTTTCGATCGCCTGGTCACGGAAGGGATCGCCGGGCTGAATCGATGACAGAAGTTCGATTGCATCGTCGAAGCTTCCCTGACCGGCGAGCATTTCGGCGCGGTTCAGCTTGCCCTGCGTGATCGTCGAGGACACCTCCGATTCGGTAGCCTCCCCGCCCGAGATCATCGACCAGGCGAACCACCCGCCGACCGCGACGACGGCGACGAGCGCGGCGACGATCAGAAGACCTTTCGAGCTTTTTTCCGGTTTCGCCGGGGCGACGGGAGGAACTCCAGGACGGCGTGGGCCGGCCGAGGGTTCCAGAGAATCCTCGTCGGACAGATCGGGTCCCTCGTACATGTCGCCTGAAGCAGCCGGCGGCGGAGGAATCGCGGCAGCACCCGAGGTCGCAGCGTGTGCGTCGAGCTTGTCGAGATACTCCTGAGCCTTGAAGCTGTCGGGTTCTTCGGCGAGAACTTCCTCGAACGACTGGCGCGCCGTGACGTAATCACCGCGGTCGAAGGCGGCGATGCCCGCGTTGAGGATCTCATCGGTTCGGGCTTCTTCCTCTTTCTTCCTTTCCCGAGCTTTTTCGATTCTCGAGCTCGCTTCGTCGTTGGTGACGTCGATGAGAAAGATGCGAGACCAGATGTCGATTGCCTGCGTCCAGTTGCCTGCTTCGAATGCGGCGTCACCCTCGGAGAGGTAAGCAGCGATCTTCGTCTGATCATCACCGGAGACGTCGACTCCCGCACCGCTGAAGTCAAATGTCCTTGCTTCCCCTACCTCCGGTTCCACTGCTTCGGGCTCGTTCTCGAGAGTGAAACCGAGATCGGCCACGGGACTCTCGGTTTTTTCGTCAGGGGAGCCGGGCTCAGCCGGTGATGGGTCGGGGGAATCGTTGGAGAAGGTCTCGAAAGCCGAGGAGCCGGAGTCGCCGCCGAAAGCACCGCCGAACGGGCTGGCGGACGGGGAGCCGAAGTCGAATGAGGCGGATTCCCCCGTTGGCGGGGCTCCGGCGGATTCCGGCGGCGAGCCGGACAGCCGGTCTTCCATCGCGGCGATTTCGGGATGGAGCGGATCGAGGCTCTTTGCTTTTCCGAGGGCGGTCTCCGCAGCGGCCCTGTCGCCGCGATCGAGAGCCTGGCCGGCATCTGCCATGAACTGGCGAACGAAAGGGGCCGCTTCCTGGCGCTCGTACGCTTTCTGACCGAGAGCCGCGGCTTCCTCGTTTCCGGGCTCGCTCGCCAGAATCTCGTTGCAGATCTCGATCGTCGTGTCGAGGTCGCCGCGGTTCATCGCCTCGACAGCCTCGAGGAGACGGGGCGAAGAATCCGCCGCGCCGAAATCCGGAACGGCTGCTGCCCGGGACTCCGCGAGACGCGCGTCGCGGTACTGCGCCAGGTCGGAGATGTCGACGGCGCTGGTGGGATCCTTCGCTTTCGCGCGCAGCCGCCGCGCCGGCTCGAACTGGTCGTCCATTTCGAGGAGCAGATCGCAACCCGACACGACGTCGTCCAGCTGGGCTTCTTCGTAGAGCCGAAGCGACTGGTCGAATGTAGCCAGGACGCGTTGCTTCACTTCCTGCGGGAGAGAGGGATTGCCTGGATATTTGATTGCTGTCATTCTCCGTCAACCGTTGCGAGATTATAGCCGGACGCGGCGGAGGGCCAACACCTAGTCAGGAGAAGCAGATGCAATATCACCACACCGATGAGGCTCCGAAGGCCATCGGACCGTATTCTCAGGCAGTGAGCAGAGGGATGATCCTCGCGACCTCGGGTCAGATTCCGATAGATCCGACGACCAACCAGATGGTGGAAGGCTCGTTCGAAGATAAGGCGAGACGCGTGTTCGAGAATCTCGCTGCTGTGCTTCGTTCCGCTGGTGCTGATTTCAGCGACGTGATCCGGGCCACGGTTTATCTCACCGACCTCGCCGATTTCGAAGTTTTGAATCGAGTTTTCGAGGAGTACTTCGGCCACCACAAGCCGTCGAGATCGACCGTGGGTGTGGCACAGCTTCCAAAGGGATCGCCCGTCGAGGTGGATCTGCTGGCGGTGGTGGGGGACCGGAGGAGCTGATCCCGCCGCTCAGCCTCGGCTCGTGGCCCGGCGTCGGGTAGGCGGGGGATCGTCCGAAGGCTCGCCGTCGATTCGGATCGATCCGGTCAGCGACGCTCGTTCGGCTCCATTGATCACCGTGACGCTGAGCGACGCCGGCTCGGCGTTGGGGGCGACGCGAAAGGTTGCCGCCACCCAGCTCGATCCCCAGGTGAACCCGGAAATGCGTTCGAGATCGGGTGACGCGACCTCGAAGGTCGTCGTGTTGCTCTCGAATCCGTCGCCCCCGACCGCCAGGTTGATCTCGGCACCTGGCTTCACGGTAGCGGCCATCGAATTGAGAGCGAGCTGTCCGGCTCCGGTTTCGAACGTACCGATCCATCGCGGATTGAGAGCCGGAGACACGGCGGCGACGACGATCGGTACGTCGCTGGTCTGTCCGGGTCCGACACGGACTTCGGTCACTTCGAACCGGGTCGTGAATTCGTCCGTTCCGGCGCGCTGCCAGACTCCGGAAAAGTTGCTCCGGCTCACCGGTCCGTCCATCGGCTCGGCGAACAATCGGTACGAGCCGCTTGCCAGAGGCCCGATCGAGTAGGCGCCGTCCTGGCCGGACAGGGTCGTGGCAACGGTATGGCCTCGCGCATCGGTTGCGACGACATGTGCTCCCCAGACTGGCCCGGACGAGCTGCGCACGGTTCCTCGTATGACACCGTCGGCAGTCTTTGCGGAGGTGGAGGGATAGATCGACCGGATTGCGATGACGTCGTCGGTGTCGAGCTTGAGCGGCCGGTCGGTCGCGACGAAGGGAAACATCGCGGAACCGATCACGCCGGAGTGATCGAGCCCGGAGAAGTGACCGATCTCGTGAACGAGAAGCTGCTCGAGTCCGAGACCTGCCGCTTCGCGATCGATCTGGATGTCGGCCTCTTCGACTCGGCCGTCGTCGTCGAACCACGCGGTGGTGAACGCGAGAAAGCCGCTGGTGGCCCGGAGATCGTCGGCGAGGGTGACGAGGTTGACGCCGTCCCGACCGGGTGCGGCGGATGATGGCGTGGCTTCACGGAATCGAAGCCCGGAATCGATCGAGCTCCAGGCGTCGAACGATCGTCGCAGAACGCCGGTATCGGCCGTCAGGTTTGTCGCGGGCGACCAGGGCACCGACGGCTGAGCCCATGAGATGGGCCGGTTCTTGCCATTGATCTCGTAGGTGAGACGGGTTGCGGCGGTGGCGGGCAGGGTCAGAGCGAAAGCGGTCAGTACGAGCAGCCCGGAGGATCGAGAAGATCTCATCTTAGTGTTATTAAGAGTGCAGTCCCCGGGCCAAATTCCCCCGAAGGAAGCCTCCGGGGGGCTTCCCGGTTGTCTGATATACTCCGATCTTCGAGTGGCTTATGTCCACACAGAAGACGGTAAAAATAGAGATTTACGGAGAAACATACAATGTTCGCGGGGAGGGTGATCCGGAATATCTGGCGAGGCTTGGAAAGCTCGTCGATGACCGGATGCACGAGATCGCTTCCCGGCTTTCGACCGTCGACGTGAAGAAACTCGCGATTCTGGCAGCGCTCAATATCGCGGACGAATATTCACGGAAGCGGGACGAGCAGGAAGCGGCCATGGAGCATTGGATGGAACGTACGGAAAAGATGATGATTCAGCTCGATGGCGAGCTGGAGTCATCGAGCGACAAGCGAGTTTGAAGTCGGAGTTCCCTGCGGGGTTCGTGATGAGAAATATCTATTTGAACCAACTCCCGATGAACGGGTATCCGAGTCTGCTGGCCGGTGCAAACCCTCGTGTAGCGAGAGGGGAGCCATGTGATCCGCAGCAGGATTCCCACCTGTTTTACGCAGGTTCAATTAGTCGGCCTCACACGGCTCAGGCGGGGTAACTTCCGGCCTTAAATCGATCCGGATCCATCCAGGCATCCTCCTCCCGTGGGGGTGCAACAGTGAATTCAATCGCCATTGCGATCGCAATTGCAGTCGTAGGCGCAGTCGTACTCGGGTTCCTCTGGCAGCTCGTCAACAGACGACGTATGGAAGTCCTGCTCGAGGAAGCTCGCAGTGACGCACGCCGCATCATCGATGACGCCGAGAAACGGGCCGACGCCCGAGTCAAAGAGGCGACCGTCGAGGCTCGCGAACAACTCCTCCAGTCCCGCGCGGAGTTCGAAAAGGAAAGCCGCGGCACCCGGGACGAGCTCAAGGCCGAGGAGCGCCGCCTCCAGCAGAAGGAGGAGAATCTCGACCGCAAGCTTCGCCAGAGCGAACAGCGCGAATCGGAGCTCGAACAGCGGCAGAACCAGCTCGATGCCCGGGAAGCCGAAGCTGCGAAGAAGCGGCAGGAGCTCGAGAACGCGATCGCCGAGCAGCACCGGAAACTCGAGCAGATCTCCGGACTCACCGTCGATGAAGCCAAGCGTGAGCTCATCCGCGGTATCGAGAGCGAGGCCAGAATCGAGGCGGCCAACATCATCAAGCGGATCGAGACGGAAGCTTCCGAGCTCGGCCACGTCAAGGCTCAGAAGATCATCGGCCAGGCAATTCAGAGGATGGCCTCCGATTACGTCTCCGAAAATACGGTGTCGGTGGTCGATCTCCCCTCGGAAGACATGAAGGGCCGGATCATCGGCAAGGAAGGGCGCAACATCCGGGCTCTCGAGCTCGCAACCGGCGTCGATCTGATCGTAGACGACACCCCCGAGGCAGTCATTCTCAGCGGATTCGATCCGATCCGGCGCGAAGTCGCGAAGATCTCGCTCGAACGTCTGATGCAGGACGGCAGGATCCACCCGGCACGGATCGAGGAGATCGTCGAGAAGGTTCGCCTCGAGCTCGAGGAGAAGCTCTTCGAGGAAGGGGAGGCGGCAGCTTTTTCGCTCGGGATCACCGACATCAATCCGGAGGTCCTCAAACTTCTCGGCAGGCTTCGCTTCAGAACTTCGTACGGCCAGAACGTCCTGGTCCACTCACTCGAGGTCGCCCAGCTCGCCGCAATCATGGCCACCGAGCTCGGGGCGAGCACGGAGATTGCGAAACGGGGCGGCCTCCTTCACGACATCGGCAAGGCGATCGATCGCGAGATGGAAGGTACCCACCTGGAGCTCGGACGCCAGGTGCTCGAGAAGTTCGGCGAGCGACGCGAAGTCATCCATGCCATGGAGTGCCACCACGGCGACTACGATCCGGAGACGGTCGAAGCAGTGCTGGTCAATGCCGCCGACGCTCTTTCCGCAGCCCGTCCGGGAGCACGCCGGGAGATTCTCGAAAACTACGTTCACCGCCTCGAGCGTCTGGAGGCGATTGCCGACCAGATGGAGGGAGTGCAGAAAGCCTTCGCGATTCAGGCGGGACGCGAGCTGCGGATCATCGTGAACTCCGAGAAGCTGACCGACGACCAGACGACCTGGCTCTCGAAAGACGTCGCGCGCCGCATCGAGTCGGAGCTCCAGTATCCCGGCCAGATCAAGGTGACCGTGATCCGGGAGACCCGCGCGATCGACTACGCGAAGTAATCAATGGTTCGGATCCTCTACATCGGAGACGTCGTCGGGAAGCCCGGAAGAGTGGCGCTGCATGAGCTCCTCCCGGGTGTCATCGATCGCGACCGGGTGGACCTCACCATCGTCAACATCGAAAACTCCGCCGGCGGTTTCGGGATCACCGTTCCCATCCTGGAGGAGCTTTCCGAGCTTCCGATCGATCTCTTTACCACCGGCAATCACGTCTGGGACAAGAAGGATTTCGTGGAAGTGCTCGACGATCTCGACAACATCATCCGTCCGGCGAATTATCCGGCCGGAGTCCCCGGCAGAGGATGGGCGACGCGAACCACAGCCGCGGGGACCGAAGTCGCCGTCATTCAGCTGATGGGACAGGTGTTCATGCCTCCCTGCACCAACCCGTTCCACGAGATCGACACAATCCTCGACGAGATCGAAACGAAAGTCATTCTCGTCGACATCCACTGCGAAGCGACATCGGAAAAGCAGGCGATGGGGCGTCATCTCGACGGGCGGGTCTCCGCGGTGTTCGGAACCCACACGCACGTGCCGACCGCCGACGAGCGCATCCTTCCCGAAGGGACCGCATTCCAGACCGACATCGGGATGACCGGGCCGTATGACGGCATCATCGGATTCAGACCCGACGAGATCCTCCATCGGTTTCTGATGAATACTCCGAGCAGGATGGAAGTCGCGAAACGCGACGTCCGGATGTGCGGAGTGCTCGTCGACGTCGACGAGTCGAGCGGACGCGCGAGCGATGTCCGAAGAATCGATCAGCGCCTCGCCGACTGATCCCGACCAGCCTCGGATTCACGTCGTTTCTTCCGGTGGAACGGATCTTCGAGAGCTCGAGAGTCGGTTCGTCGTGACCGCTCCCGACGGAGAGCCGGACAGGGAAGCCTGGACGGTGGAGCTGCCCGGCGACTCGCGGCTCGATCCCGGGCTATGCAGCGAGCTCCGGGATCTCACCCGAGCCGGCGACGGACCGATCGTCATGACGGTCCGGAGGGAGTATCGAGGCCGAACGCTCGCGCTTCCTCCTTCCGAAGAGATCGTCATGAGCCGGCCGAGGTCGTGCGGTGCACCGCGACGCGCGCGCAACCCGGTGATCATTTCCGGATGGAAGGATTCGTCTTCGCACAGGCGGGAGCTGGAGCGTCGATTCGTCCCGCACTCGATGATCCGCCGGATCCTGCTCTTCGTGTCGCGCGCGTACCGAAGCCGGGTCCTCGATCCGAATACCCTTCGCTACCTCTGGATCGAGGCCGGCTTCGATCACGCTGGAATCAGCGGGTCAGTTGAAAGTTCACGGTCAGAGTGAATCGTGTGTCGACCGCCCTCCCGTTGATTTCTCCCGGCTTGAACCGGTATTGCCCGATCGCGTTCAGTGCCGGCTCGCGAAAGATGACGTGGGATGAACGGACGACCTCGATGTCTCGTGGCCTGCCGTCGCGTCCGACAATCCCCTGCACGATCACGTAGCCTTCCATCCTGGACATGATCGCGGTGCGAGGGTAGACCGGGTCGACGCTCGAGAGAATCGCCGCTCGCGATACTCCGAAGACGCCGGGTTGAAATACCTGGTCGTAGTCGACGCCGAACTCGTCGCCGCCACCCCGCGTGCCATCGTTGCCGGGCTTCCCCGTCTCGGAGTCTCCACCATCACCCGGAGTCTCGACGACCTCGGAGGGTAGGATCACGGGAATCTCGTGCGGCGTCTCGACTGGGACTTCGACCTCGACGATCGGCTCGGTCGCGGTCTGCTGTTCGTCGTTTCGCGAGATCGGTTCGGCCGGAGGATCCGGTGGTCCCGCCGGAGGGGGCAGAGGAAGCGGGATGTCGAGCTCCGCGATGTAGAGCAGGGGCTGATCCGGCGGCGAGGCGGGCAGCTTCATCGTCCACACCGTTGCGATGACGATGACACTGATCGCGATCACGTGCAGCATGATCGCGAGAGCCAGCGTCCAACCCCGGCTTTTGTTTCGCTTCTGGATTCGTGACTCAATTGCGGTGGTCTCGAACATCGGTTTCCTCCTCGTAAGATCGGCGCCGTGATTGGCGCCTGATCCAGTGTCACTCCATTGGACACGCGAGGAGTTGCGATCCGAACGCGGAACCGTCAGGGAAAGGTGAGAGGAGCTGTTGCTTCCGGTTACTCCCGGGCGACGGTGAAGTCGACGATCGCTCCGGGCCATCCCCATTCGCTGAACCATCCGACGTGCTCGTCGACCATGTCGAACTGGATCGTGTAGCCGCCAGGCTCGGACGGAGCGACGAGCGATACGTCGAACACGACCGACTCACCGATGTCGATAATCCGGTTATCCGACCGGTACACGTCGCGAGCAGGAGAGCGGTGCCGGCGGAACATACTCTCGGCGTTGGCGGGTGGCTCCCCGGTCCATGGTCCGATGATGCGAGCTCCGAGGCGCACGCCTCGGGAGCGATCATCGGTGGCGATCCATTGCCGGGAGGAACGATTCGAGACCTCAACCTGGAAATGGAGAGGCGCAGCAGGAGCGACGGCAGTCATCGGCACGCTAGCGATCGAGATGCGCGCGTCATAGCGTCGCGGCGCGTATTCGTGAGTGACCCAGTCGACGAAGGTCGCCGGGGAGTGTGTCCGGCCCTGGTCGTTCAGCCGTTGCTGGTATTGCGTGAAAAAGCCGTGGAGAGGGCAGGTCGAGGGATCACAAACGTGTCCGCGCAGGGGTGTCATCTCATCGAGCGCTTCGTCGATCGGCTCACCCGCGAGGATCCGAGCGTTCGCCGCTGCCCAGCCGCTTCGATCGAACCCGCTCCGGCAGTGCATCAGAACCGGTTTGGGCTTCGAGATGAGGTCTTCGACGAATCCGACGGTTTCGGTTCGAGGAGGAGGCTCGAACGTCTCGAAACGATAC
Source organism: Acidobacteriota bacterium (assembly GCA_019347945.1). Lineage (NCBI taxonomy): Bacteria > Pseudomonadati > Acidobacteriota > Acidobacteriota bacterium. The sequence continues at coordinate 19,925 of JAHWKK010000036.1, forward strand.
TCGGCGTAGTCGAGATCGAATCTTTCGACCGCGTGCTGTTCGGTCTGGTACCAGCCCGACTTCGGATTGTCGCCACGCAGATTGATGATCGACTGGAGCCCTTCGTGCTCGACGAGGACTCGAATCGTCCGCATCCCTGGTTGGGCCGATCGCCAGACTCCGGGCGCCACCTCTCTCGGCATTCGGGCTCGGATGAAAAGAACGGTCAACGCCAGAACGAGGAGCCCGGCGACGACGACCAGAACCTTCCGTCGGGTCAAGAGAAGAGTCTCATCTGAGGCTGGTTGATCCGCTCGGTGAAGCGGGCGACGTCGGCTTCGGGAGAGCGGCTGACGAGCTCCGAGGGGGAGGAATCGTACCAGTGCGTCGGGAAGAGACGGTTGTACTGATGGCGCATGAACCGGCGGCACATCAGGACGATCACCCCGGTGTCGGTCTCGCTCCGGATGACGCGGCCGGCCGACTGAACGACGCGCGTCATCCCGGGGATCAGAAACGCGTACTCGAAACCCGCCTCGAAGTGTTCCTGGTAGTAGGCTTCGAGAAGTTTCTGCTCGAAGCTCACCGTCGGAAGTGAAGGGCCGACCACGACCACACACTTCAGCATCTCCCCACGGTAGTCGACTCCCTCGGCGTACATCCCGCCGGAAACGGCCAGGACGAGCGTCGTGCGCGAACGGTCGCGCATCACGTCGAGCAGTGTGCGGCGTTCCCATTCGGTCATGTCGGAGCGTTGAATCTCGACGTTCGCGCGCGTCGGCGGAATCTGTTCGGCGACTCGCGTCAGGTAGTCGTAGCTCGGGAAGAGCGCGAGAGTGTTGCCCCCGGCGGCGTCGGCGATCCCGGTGACGAGAGTCGCCACGCGATCGTACGACTCGGAGCGCCGCTTCCATGTGGTGTCGATCGATGGGACGACCAGGATCTTCCGGTTCTCCGCCGGAAAGGGAGAAGGAAGCGCGAGCGTGGCCGCCCGATGGCGCGGAACACCGATCGTCCGCTCGTGAAACTCGAACGGCTCGAGCGTTGCCGACATCAGCACTGTCGCATGCGAGGTTTCGAGAACCTCTGAGAGGTGGCGCGACGGATCCTTGCAGAATATCCGCACGGAGGTCGTGTCGCTGGTCCGCTGGATGATGCGGGCGAAGACCTCCGGGTCTTCCTCGAGGAGCTCGGTGAACCGGACGAGCTCCCAGTAGAAGTTCATGACGGGATCCTCTTCGTCGGCGATCGAGCTGGCGATCTTCCACTCGATGTACTGAAGGACGAGCCGCTCCCAGTCGATGAGCTGTCGCCGGAAGAGCCGGACGTCGGGCTCACAGAGCGCGATCAGATCGTGGCTCTTCGGAGTCTCTTCCCGGTGGAGCTCGAGCTCTTCGACCAGCCGCCGGATCTCGCCGGAGAGATCTTCGACGAGCTCCTCCCATCCTTCGAGTCCGGCACCCGGGCGTAGCGCCAGATGCGAGGCGACGTCGCGCAACATCCGATCGGACAGCTCGGGCGAGAAGTAGCCGCGCGCCCGTGAGACGAGATTGTGTGCTTCGTCGACGATCAGGATCGGGTCCTCGAGCGCAGTTCGTTCGCGGAACGAGGAGAGGCTCAGCCAGGGATCGAAGATGTAGTTGTAGTCGCAGACGATGACGTCGGCGTGCTCGATGATCTCCATGGTCACCTCGAACGGGCAGACCTCGACCGCCCGGGCGGATTCGAAGATCGTGTCGGGGTCGAGGTAGGCGTGAGTGGAAACGAGATGCTCGAGCAGGCCGCTCCGATCCATCTTCTCGCCGTACCGCCTCGCGAACGGACAGTAGTCCTCGTGACAGATCATCTGATCGTGAGCGCACATCTTCTTCTTCGCCCTGATCCGGAGCACGCGAAACGTTCCGTCGTTCATCCTGTCGAGCGCTTCGACGGCCATTTCCTGCTGGAGCGTTTTGGATGTGAGGAAGTAGAGCTTGCGCCCGTGCTGCAGAGCATCCCGGAGAGCGGGGTAGAGCGCGGCGGCCGTTTTCCCGATACCGGTCGGGGCCGAGACCATCAGCACCTCTCCCTGCTCCATGGCACGCGCCACAGCGTCGATCATTGCACCCTGTTGGCGCCGGGGTCGTTCGTGCGGGAAGGGGAGATTGGCGGCGAGCTCGCGCCGGGCGGCGAACATCAGCCGCTGGGACTCGAGCTTCGCGGTGAGCGCTTCCAGCGACTGCTCGAAGGCGCGCCCGACTTCCTCCGGGTCCCACGGCGCCGGAATGATCCGGATCCGGTCGCTCGCGAGATCGGTCAGAACGAGCTGCGGATAGAAGGTCGTTCCCGCATGATCCTCGTCGAACGAGAGGAAGAGCGCATAGAGCATCAGCTGGTAGAGGTGCTCCTGCATCTGGCCGGAGCGCTCGAGGTTCGGCATTTCGCGTGTGAAATGGAGACTCTTGACCTCTTCGACGACGGTCACGCCGCGCGCGGGGTCATGCGAGAGGCCGTCGATCCGGCCGGCGATGCGGATCGTCCAGCCTGCATGCTCGACCTCCCGGGCGACGGAGACCTCGCTGCGGTAATGCGGATCGGCCATCGCCCTCTCCGCGGCGCGCTGGAGATGCAGCTCCTGGCCGAGCCACATCCTGCGGAACCCGGCGGAGCGGGGAAGTCCCGAAGCACGTTCTTTTGCGGCGGCGCGCACGAGCTCGCCGACCGAGCAGTGGACCGTCCGCGACTCCCAGTCGACACGCATCGCAATCATCTTAACTTGAGGCGCAAGGGGGCCTGGAGGAGCGAACAGCGGAATCCGAGAGCCTGACGCTCTGGCTTCATCGGAGTCGAACCTGTATTCTGTAGACCGAGTCGGTTCGAATCGGAGGAGAGGGATGACCGTACAGGCTGCCCCCGGGGCGATGGAGCGTGAGCTGGAGTTCCGTAAAAAGCTCACCGAGATCACAAACCAGATCAATTCTGCGGAGTCGATCACCCAGATTCTGATGAATCTGAAGGAGAAGATCCGGAGTCTGGCAGGGGCCGAACGGATGACCATCTACGCGATCGACACGAAGAATCAGGAGCTTTATTCGGTCGAGAAGATCGGAGACATGCCGCAGGAGATCCGGGTCGCGAAGTCTTTCGGCTCGATCGCCGGGTTCGCCGCTCTGAGCCGCCGGACGATCAATATCAAGGACGCCTACGACGCCTCGGAGCTTGCGGCCCTCCATCCGAACCTCAAGTTCGATCAACGATGGGATCAGCAGAGCGGCTACAGGACCCGATCCGTACTCGCCGTGCCGGTCATGTTCGAGAAGTATCTGATGGGCGTCCTGCAGGTGATCAACAAGGAGCCGACCGGTTCGTTCAGTCCGCAGGATCAGAAGATCGCCGAAGAGCTGGCTCGGATCCTCGGAATCGCCTTCTACAACCAGCATCGCGCCCAGCGCTCGAACAAGCCGTCCAAGTTCGGCTCGCTCGTCGACAAGGGAATCATCTCGGAGAAGGAGATCGAACAGGCCGCCACCAGCGCCCGGCTCAACAACACCGACATAGGGAAGGTCCTGACCGACGATTTCGGCGTCTCCAAGGACGAGCTCGGTGCTTCGCTTGCCCAGTTCTACGGAACGAAGTTTTTCGATTACGACGGCGAATCGAAGATCGCTTCCGACCTGATGGAGCGCGTCGGGTCGGAGATCTGGAAAAAGTACACCTGTGCCCCGGTCGACCGGCAGGGAGGCGTGCTGATCATCGCGGTCGATGATCCTCACGATCTGACCCGCCTCGACGCGATCCGCTCGATGTCACTCGCGGCCCGCTACGACTTCTGGGTCGGGACCAAGAGCGACATTCTCGACTACATCGGCAAGTCCTACGGAATCAAGATCGAGGACCGGAACACGATCGATGGAATCGATATCGAAGAGATTCTCGAGTCCCTCGGTGACGGGGAAGTCGAGATCGAGCAGGAAGAAGAGCTCCCGGATGACCAGGAGATCGACGAGACCGATTCCGGAATCGTCGCCCTCGCCAACCAGCTGATCCTGGACGCCTATCGAAAAGGAGCCTCCGATATCCACATCGAGCCGGATGGCTCGAAGAACCCGTGCACCATCCGTCTCCGGATCGACGGCGCCTGTCAGAACTACCTCGAAGTCCCCGGTGTACACCGCAACGCCCTCGTGCAGCGGCTCAAGATCATGTCGGGTCTCGACATCTCCGAGCGCCGCAAGCCTCAGGACGGGAAAATCCGGATGCGCTCGAAGAAGGGGATCATCGAGCTTCGTGTCGCGACCATCCCTACGTCGAACTCGAACGAAGACGTCGTCATGCGTATCCTCGCCGGGTCGAAACCGCTCTCGCTCGACAATATGGGTTTCGCGCCGCGCAACCTCGCTCCGTTCAAGGAGGCGATCCAGAAGCCATACGGCATCTGTCTGGTCGTCGGACCGACAGGATCGGGTAAGACGACCACGCTACACAGCGCCCTCGGATTCATCAATACCGTCGACCGGAAGATCTGGACCGCCGAAGACCCGGTCGAGATCACGCAGAAGGGGCTGCGGCAGGTGCAGACCCACGCGAAGATCGGATTCACGTTCGCGGCCGCGATGCGATCGTTCCTCCGTGCCGATCCCGACGTCATCATGGTCGGTGAGATGCGGGACCACGAGACCGCTGCGATCGGAATCGAAGCGTCGCTGACCGGACATCTCGTCTTCTCGACGCTTCACACCAACTCCGCTCCCGAGACGATCACGCGCCTGCTCGACATGGACATCGATCCGTTCAACTTCGCGGATGCGCTGATTGCGATTCTCGCTCAGCGCCTCATCCGTACCCTCTGCTCGAAATGCAAAGAAGCCTACAACCCGACCCCCGACGAGTTTGCTGCGATCGTCGAGATGTACGGCAAGGACTGGTTCGACACCACCGGCTTCAAGTACTCGAAGGATCTCACTCTCTACCGGCCGAAGGGATGCTCGGTCTGCATGGATACCGGATACAAGGGACGACTGGGCGTGCATGAGCTGCTCGTCGGCTCGGACGAGCTCAAGAGAGCCGTCCAGAAGAAGGCGCCGATCGACGAGCTGCGCCATCTCGCGATGGAGCAGGGGATGCGGACACTTCTTCAGGATGCGCTCGAAAAGGCGCTGCAGGGGCACACCGACATCAAGATGGCCCGGTCGATCGCGGTCAAGTAGACGGGGTCGGGGGGGTTGGTTGTAAATAAAAAAGAAAAAAAAAAAAATTTTGATCCGGGTTGTAGGTTTTTGGTGAGTTTTAAGACGCCCCCCCCGGTTGAGGGAAAGGGGGGGGGTAGTGGTGGGAGGGGTGGAGGGGGTGTGTGGCGGTGGGGGGGGGG
>JAHWKK010000037.1 GCA_019347945.1 Acidobacteriota bacterium
GCCCCCCCCGCCCGCGCCCCCCCCCGGCGCCCCCGCTTAAGCCCGCCCCCCCCATCCCACCCCGCCCGCTGTCCCCGAGACCCCCGCTGCTTGGTGGTCGGCGGGGGGGCGTTCTACTAATTAAACCCACCCGCCCCACCCACCCCCGGGGTGTAACCCCCGCTAGTTTTTACTCACCAACACCCCCCCCCGACCCCGTAGACTGCCTGTTCACCGCCCCATCAACGACATCCAGTCGTCGAGGCTCTTCGGGCGAAAGACGTAATTGGTCGCGAATTGCTCGCCCATCGTCGTCGAAGGAACGTCGGCGTAGTGGTGGCCCGGATAGAGAACGGTCGACTCCGGGAGCTTCGTCAGACGCTGCGCGATCGTCCGGTACATCTCCTCGGCGTCGCCACCGGGAAGATCGACGCGACCGCAACCCTGAACGAAGAGCGTGTCGCCGGACACGAGGCGGCCTTCGACGAGAAAGCACTGGCTTCCCGGTGTGTGGCCTGGCGTATGTAGGAGCTCTATTGCGACCTCGCCGACGCGGACAACGTCGCCGCCATCATGCTGGGTCAGGTCGCCCGGCTCGAGACCCGAGACGACCTTGACCCCGCGCGATTCGGCGCGATGGCAATGTATCGGGACATCGGCGATCTCCTTGAGCGACGCGACGCCTTCGATCTGGTGGCCGAAGAGATCTCCCCCGATGTGATCGGGATGATAGTGAGTGACGAGCGCGCCGACGATCTTCATGTCGTCCTGCTGCGCGACGCTGACGAGGTCCGCCACGTCCCATGCGGGATCGACCACGACGCAGTCGCGCGTTTCGCGGTCGCCGATGAGGTAGCAGAAGTTGACCATCTGCGCCGCAACGGGATTCGAGCGGGCGAAGTCACGTCCCGCGAGAAGCTGCCGGAAGTAGAGTCTGTCGGACATGCCTCTCTGAAGTCGGATGGACCGCGAAATGATTTCCACCGGCGAGCCGTCGCATCGTCGCGTAGAATCCGGACCTGGATCGAGGAGGACTTGCACGTGAAGACCGGACTGCTCACTCTTTTGCTCATCGCGCTGTTCACGGTACCGCTCACAGCTCAGGAGGGACCGGTTGCGGCGGCACCCGATCGCGCAGCAGATGAAGGAGAGGGGCCGTTCGAGCGGCTCATTATACGAGGGGCCACGATGATCGACGGGACGGGCGCGCCGCCGCAGGGACCGGTCGACATCGTCATCGAGGGCGACCGGATCGCGAGAGTCGCGAGCGTCGGCTATCCGAAGGTTCCGATCAGCGAGGAGAACCGCCCGCAGGGCGCGTCGAAAGAGATCGACGCGCACGGGATGTATGTCCTTCCGGGCTTCGTCGATCTTCACGCGCACATCGGAGGAGCACAGGCGCCGTACGCCGAGTACGTATACAAGCTCTGGGTGGCACACGGGGTCACGACGATTCGCGAGCCGGGATCGTCGAACGGTATCGACTGGACGGTCAACGAGATGAAGAGGAGCGACCGGAACGAGATCGTGGCTCCGCGAATCGTTCCGTACGCGTTCGTGCAGATGTCGCCGACGCCGGTCGAGACTGCCGAAGATGCGCGGGCGTTCGTCCGGTGGGCGAAGGGGAAAGGAATCAGGGGGCTGAAGCTCTGGTCCTCGGGAGCGGGTGACCGGATTCTCGATCCGGAGGTGATGGGAGCGCTGCTCGACGAAGCGAGGAAGCAGGGGATGGGATCCCAGGCGCATCTCGCGCAGATGGGGGTTGCGCGAATGAACGTGGTCGATGCTGCGAGGCTCGGTCTGCGCGGAATGGAGCACTGGTACGGTTTGCCCGAGGCGCTGTTCGAGGACCGGTCGATTCAGGATTTTACGCTCGACTACAACTACAACGACGAACAGCATCGGTTCGGAGAGGCGGGGAGATTGTGGCAGCAGGCAGCGAAGCCTGGCTCCGAGAAGTGGGAGGCGGTGATGGACGAGCTGCTCGAGCTCGGCTTCGTCATCGATCCGACGCTGACGATCTACGAGGCGTCCCGCGATCAGATGCGCGCGCGGCGAGCCGAATGGCACGATACGTATACGCTTCCATCGCTCTGGGCGTTCTATCAGCCGAGCCGGAAGGCGCACGGTTCGTACTGGTTCGACTGGACCACGGCGGACGAGATCGCGTGGAAAGAGAACTATCGGATCTGGATGCGGTTTCTGAACGAGTACAAGAACCGGGGAGGGAGCGTCTGCACGGGATCCGATTCGGGCTTCATCTACAAGCTCTACGGCTTCGACTACATCCGTGAGCTCGAGCTGCTTCAGGAGGCTGGCTTTCATCCGCTGGAAGTCATTAGGGCAGCGACGCTCTGCGGCGCGGAGACGCTGGCCGCACCCGGGGGCGAGACGCCCGAGGTCGGCATCATCCGGAAGGGGATGCTGGCGGATCTGGTGATCGTGCCGGAAAACCCGGTGGCGAATCTGAAGGTGCTCTATGGAACCGGCGCCATCAGGGTCAATGACGAGACAGGGCTGCCGGAACGTGTCGGCGGGGTTCGCTGGGTCATCAAGGACGGGATCATCTACGATGCGCCGAAGCTTCTCGAGGACGTCGCGCGCATCGTCAGCGAGGCGAAGACGACCCGCACGACCGAATGATCCGTAGGATGGCGAGCCGTGGCGCGGCTATTCGTCCGCCGTACGCGGAGGCTGCTGATCGAACGCTTCGAAGGCCCCCGGTTCCTCGGAAGAGGGGACGAGCGTGAGATCCGCGGAGACGATTCGCCATTCGTTCGTCCGATCAGTCTCGAATCGCCGTAGGGTGTAGGTGCCGGCGAAAACGCGTGTCTCCTCCGCCTTCATCTCCGCGGTGACCACGACCGGGACGTCCACGGAGCTCAGGTCGTCGGTGACGACTTCACCGAGCTCCAGCTTGATGTTGCGCGTTCCCTGGAATCCGGTCGAAAAGTCGACCAGAGACTTTCCGCTCGCCTCTCCTTCGTTGTCCCACATTCTCCATGCGGTCGCGAAATCCCGCCGGTTGATCGCGTCGTAGTAGGACCGCACGGCGGCCTGAGGCGTGATCTGCAGATTCGTCGTGTCCGGGCTGGCGGTCACGGTACCCGCATCGACCGCAAATTCGGTCGACGTTTCGGGTGGAATATCCGCATCCCGGGCGTCTGGACAGGCCACCAGGAGGGGCATCGAGAGGATGATCGCGAGCCAACGCATCCCCCTGTGCTGATTCGAGAACGACGCCAGCTCCCGGCGTTTCCGTTTTCAGAGTGTTGCAAGACTGTAAGGAAATGACCTGAAAGCAGGGATCAGGGATCAGGGGTCAGGAATCAGGGATCAGGGTAAGGCACTCGTCATCCTGAGCAACTGACCGGGGCGTTTGCGACGGTGAAGCGGAAATGACACCGGTGAGTGCAGAAACAACCGCACTCGCGTACTCAAACCGACGTCATCCTGAGCGGGCGGTCGGGCGGGCAGGCGAAGACATCGCAGGTTGGGACATCAGACCAAGCGAAGCGCTGCAAGAGGGTCGCCGTCCTTCGGCGACTCCTAATGAAACATCCGTTCGCGAGGCCTGCCCCTGCCCGTGCCCCTGCCCGCGCCCGTGCCCGGCCTCTTCATCGGAACCAGCGCTCCGCGCCATGGTCACTTTTCCGGCTTCATTCCCGATCCCACGGGGCCTTCTCGCCTCGGTCTACTTGCTCAGGACGACGAGTGCCTTACTCTTCACCCTGTTTCCTGCCCCTGATCCCTGACCCCTGATCCCTGATCCCTGATCCCTGATCCCTGATTTGTCCGTTCGACCTTCGGTCCTGTAACGTATCGCCATAATCCGGTCGAGTCGGCGCAGGAGGAACCCAGATTTCGGTGTACTGCCCAGCTTGTGGAGTGAAGAACGGCGGGGTCGGAGTCTCGTGCTTCGTCTGCGGAAAGGTTCTGCCGAGTGGCGGCGGTGCGGCCGCGGAGAGACCGGCGGCGAGAAGCTCACCTTCGGGAAAGAAAGCGGAGACGACGGTCGTACCCGGACCTGTCGGCGATCGGGCGCTGGCGCTTCTGTTCGACCGGGTCCTTCTGTTCGCCGTCATCGCCTTTACGTTCGGTCTTTACGTCCGGGAGGCCGCGCTGACCTTTTACCAGCCGGGTACTGGGGCGACGATCGGGCTGTTCTTCGGCTGGTTTCTCCTGATTTTCGCGTATCACACGCTGCTCGAAGGGCTGGCCGGAACGACGCCCGGAAAACTGGTGATGGGACTTCGGGTGGTCAGCACCGGTGAGCGGCGGATGATCGGGGCGGTAGCGCTGAGAAATCTGCTCCGGCTCGTCGACGGAATCGCTCTCTACTTCGTCGGATTCGTGGTTGCCGCCCACAACCGGTCACAGAAACGAGTCGGCGATTTCGTCGGTGGCACCATGGTGATCCAGGTTCCAATGCAGCCGATGGAGAGAGGCGCGGCTCTGATTACGCTGATCGTCATCATCGCCGCCGCCATCTGGGGTGGCGGTGTCTTCTGTCCGGGTTGCTCTGAAGCGGTGGGACGGGAGATCGCAAGCACGCTGAATGCGCTCACGACGGTCCCCTGACGAGGCTGGAAACGATCGATTTCCTTCGTTGATTTAGCAAGTCCCTCCGACTACCCTTAGCTGCTCAAATGGCCTGGTGGATCTGGATTCTCATCGCTTTGGTCCTTCTCGCAATCGAATGGCTGACGACGACCTTTCATCCCGGTTTTTTCGCTTTCGGGGCGATCGCGGTCGGAATTCTCGTGGCGGCTGGCTTTGGCGGGCCGCTCTGGATGCAATTGATCGTCTTCGCGCTCGTTTCGATGATATTTATGCTCATCTTCCGCCAGCCATTGCGGGAGAAGCTGGGACTCGAAGGGATGTCGAAGGAGATCGAGTCGATTGCGAGCGAAAAGGGAATCGCGCTCGAGACGATTGCGCCCGGAGCCACGGGAAAGATCGAAATCCGCGGAACTTCCTGGAACGGACGGAACGAAGGGGATCTCGAGATCGGCGCTGGGGACCGATGCTCGATCGATCGGATCGAAGGTTTGACCCTGGTTATCTTTCCGTCGATCGATAAGCAATGATTCCGCTCAGCGTGCGACGAGGCTGAGAACCGCAAACGACAGAGGAATGCGGAGATCGTCCTCGGGCCCTTCGCTTGCGGAAATCGAGAGGGTGGCCACCGAGTGCCGGGTCTCCAGCCGGCCCCGCGACGTCGTCTGATCGATCAGAGTCCACAGCCGGGCCACGGGAAGGCCGAGGAGGTCGGCGACGGCCTGAAACACCGACGAGTACTCGCGGCGGAGCTCCGCGAAGGCGGGCCCGGCGATGCTCGAGCGTGCCTCCCAGCTTCGGGACAGCGCCGAGGAGACGAACCAGGCGATCACGTTACCCGATGCGTCCTGCGCGCGATACACCAGGCGCGGGAAGGCCGGACTCTCCTGACTCAGCCGGAACCAGGTCTCGTCGAGCAGCTCGTCGTGGAAAAATTCGACGAGCTTGCGCGGCGCAAGCGTCAGAACGGCCCAGGAGAAGGCGGCCGTGAGTCCCGCAGCGCAGACGGCGGGGACGAACATCCCCTGGAGAAGGAGCGAGACAACGGCGAAGAATCCACAGACGACCATCACCGACGCGACAATCGGAGCAACCAGGGCGGCGAGATTCCACGCGGATCGGAAGTAGGAAACCGCCCGGCCGGCCTCGTCGTTGATGCGCCCACTCTCGTGAGGCTCGGGAGCTCTGATCTCATACTTCGAGGTCGAGCTCGGAATGATTGAGGTATCCCGAACTTTCCGATTTCGTTCGTCCGGGATCTCCGCGGTGGGTACCTGATCGTAGTACTCGGGGTCGAGGTCATCGGGATTGCCCTTCGGATTCGGCTTTGTGATGCCGGACTCGCCGCTCACCGGTTCGGGCACCTTGCCGGGTGGCCAGGGGGTCTCGCGAGTCGCGGGCTGATCCGCGATGCCGGACTCCGAAAAGCGAGGGGGAGTGTCCTGGTCGAGCTCCTCCGAGAACGTGCCGGTCGTGGCGCCCATTTTCACAACCGCGCCGTCGGTCAGGGGAGCGACCTTGATCTGCTTCCCGTTCACCCAGGTTCCGTTGGCGCTGCCGAGGTCGCGGATCACGTAGAATCCACGCTCGAAGGTCAGCTCCGCATGGGTTCGTGAAATTCTGGCGTCCCTTAGGGAAATCTCGTTGTTCCTCTCCCGTCCGATCCGGATTCTCCGGTCGCTGTAGAGGGTGAATGACTGCTGCTCACCCGTCGGGAGAGTGAACGTAAGTCTCGCCATGACAGACTATTGTACACGTGAACCGCTCGATCGCGGCATGGCGGGGAGCACTGGCCTCGTGAGTGAGCACTGCAGGCGCTGGTCAGGTTGCTCACGACCGACCCCCCGGATCCGTCCACTGTCCTTTGGTGGCTGGATGACGAGTGCCTGGACGTGGCGAACGTCAGCGATGGAACCGACGTCATTCTGAGCCCGGCGGAGCGCGGGCGAAGAATCTGGGCGGGGGATCGCGAGTGAGCGCTTCGGGTTCTGGTCACGTCCACTGACGACCGTCCCCCAGATCCTTCGCCGTCCTTCGGCGGCTCAGGATGACGAGGTGTTTGGATGTGGCGAGCGCAAAACAACGTCATGCGCCCGGGATCACCCGAGCCGCGAGAGAATTGCATCGCCGGCTTCCCTCGTTCCGAGCGTCCCGCTGAGATCGCGCGTCGTCTCTCCCGATCGGACGGCCTCCGCCACGGCGGCGTCGATATTCGCGGCCGGCTCGTGATAACCGAGGTGATCGAGCATCATCGCGGCGGTCAGGATGGCACCAACAGGATTCGCGATGTCCTTGCCCGCATACTTCGGAGCGCTGCCGTGAATCGGCTCGAACAACGATACGCGGCCAGGATGGATGTTGCCGGATCCCGCGACGCCGAGCCCACCCTGAAGGGCCGCGCCGAGATCGGTGATGATGTCGCCGAACATGTTGTTCGTGACGATCACATCGAACATCTCGGGTGCTCTGACCATCTGCATGCTCAGCGCGTCGACGAACATGTGGAAGTGCTCGATGTCCGGATATTCACGGGCGACGTCCTCGAATGTGCGCATCCAGAGGTCTCCACCGAAGCGCATCACGTTGTTCTTGTCGGACATGCAGACCGATTTGCGGCCGTTTTGTTTCGCGAACTCGAAAGCGTGGCGGATGATGCGCTCGACACCCTTCCGAGTCGACACGTCCTCCTGGACGGCGACTTCGTCTTCCGTTCCCTTCTTGAAGATGCCGCCCATTCCAACGTACGCCCCCTCGGTGTTCTCGCGGAAGATCACGATGTCGACGTCGTCCGGCGTCTTCCCCTTGATCGGACAGAGCGATTCGTGGAGAAGCCTGACAGGGCGGTAGTTGACGTAGAGATCGAGCTGGAATCGCATGCCGAGGAGAATGTCGGCGGCGTGCTTCATGTCGGGGACGCGAGGGTCTCCGAACGCCCCGACGTACACCGCGTCGTAGTTCTGGCGGATGTCCTCCATCGCTCCCACGGGCATTGAGATGCCCGTCTCGAGGTACTTGTCGGCGGACCAGTCGAAGTGAACGAGCTCGAGATCGACCGCGCCCGATTTCTGCAGTCTCTTCAGCACCCGAACGCCTTCCGCGGTCACCTCGGGGCCGATACCATCGCCTGGTACGACTGCGATCTTTTTCGTCATGGATGATTTTGCGCCCTCCCGAAAAATGGACGCCGATCTTATCAGGAGGCGAGGCTCATGGATGATTCCTCCGGCCCACCATGACGATGATTCGCGAGCCACGCCCAAATTCTTCGCCCGTCTTCGGCGGCTCCTAATGAAACGACCACAAAATTGTTGGACTTCGACCTCTTGCAGCGCTTCGCTTGGGTTGATGTCCCAACCTGCGAGGTCCCTTCGGTTTCCCCCGCCCATCACCCCTCAGGGCAGGCTCTTCGCCTGCCCGCCCGACCGCCCGCTCAGGATGACGTTTGTTTGAGTACGCGAGTTCGGTTGTTTCCGCACTCACGGTGTCATTTCCGATTCACCGGCGCAGGCGCCGGTCACTTGCTCAGGATGACAAGAGGCGGACGGGACTTCCGGAGCTTGCGCGATTTTCACCGGGAGGGCGAGGCGCCTGCCGAGCCGCCCCGCAGCGAGCTTCCGCGACCGTGCGATCGGCTCGATCAGACGCCTGGAATCCATGCTGGCACCGGGAAAGCAGGGAGATCCCACGATGCGAAAGGTGGAGATTCCACAGAGCGAGCTCGAGATCACGACTTCCCGCAGCGGCGGTCCGGGCGGCCAGAACGTGAACAAGGTCGAGACGAGAGTGACCGTCAGCTTCGACGTGGGCGCGTCGGAGCTCTTCACGAGTGAAGAGAAAGAACAGATCCGACGGCGCCTTCGAACCCGCATCACCCGGGATGACGTCCTGCAGGTCACTTCTCAACAGTATCGAACCCAGCATCGCAACCGAGAAGACGCGATCGAGAAGCTGAACGAGCTGCTGACCTCGGCGCTGGTCCGGCGCCCGCGACGAAAGCCGACCCGCGTTCCGCGGGCGGCCAGGGAGCGTCGTCTCGAAGAAAAGAAGAAGCGCTCGCAGATCAAGAAGGATCGCAACAATCCTCTCTGAGATTCGTGTACCGGCCGGACGGAAGTCCGCCGGACTGTCCGGCCCGACCAGAGCGTCCTGAACGGCGACCGTTCCCGTGATGACGGTCCCGGTTAACGAGCCACCGCTCGAAATTGCACGTTCGGGTAGTAAAATCCTCGGGTCATGTCCTCCGGCCAGCTCACTCCACGCAAATTGAGCCTGATGATCCAGCAGCCCGGTTATCCGGCGGAGCGGGTGGAGCTCGATGACGCCGTGCTGACGATCGGCCGGTCGCCGGACTGCGACATTCCCATCCGGGATCGCTATCTCTCGAGGAAGCACGCGGCATTTCGGTGGAGCGCCGGGGGGTGGGTCATTGACGATCATGGGAGCGCGAACGGGACCTTCGTCAATGGAGAGCGCGTCGACGGGCAGCTCTCCCTCTCTCCGGGGGACCGGATCACGCTGGGCGACTCGTCGATCGTCATCGAAGGATCGGCGGTACCGTCATCGGGGTCGATCCAGGTGCGCGACGGGATTTCCGAAACGAGCATTTCCATTCCCGTTCCGGACATCGACGACTCGAAGATCGGTGCCGAACGGCTCGAGATCGAGAACCGGCTGGCAATCGAGCTTCTCGAAGATCGTCCGCTCGCGGAGCTTTTCGATTTCATCGTCGATCGGGTTCTGAACCTGCTCGAGCCTTCTCGTGTGGCGCTGGGCATCCTGACCGAGGATCGATCCGATTTCGAGGAAGTCCGTGTGCGATCGAACCACCTCGAGGACGGCGAAGAGCTGCGGATCAGCAGGACGCTGCTCCGAGAGGTGGTGGACGAGAGAAAAGCGCTGGCCTTCACGGATGTGTCCGAGGACGAGAATCTGGCGCAGGCTCGGTCGATCATCGGGCAGCAGATTCGCTCGGCCCTTTGTGCGCCGCTGATCTGGGGAGGCGAGGTTCGAGGCGTCCTCTATCTCGACTATCAGCTTCAGGCGCGTTACATCTCGGAAGACGACGTGCGGCTCGCGACACGGATTGCGAGGATCGCGGCGCTCAAGCTCGAGACGACGAAGCTGCGCGAGGAGTCGCTCGTGAAGCAGCGGATGGAAGCCGAGCTCAAAACCGCGTACACGGTACAGGCGAGGATCCTCCCCGCCGAGCCGCCGACGGTTGCCGGTTTCCAGTTCGCTGCGCGGAATCGGCCCTGCTGGACGGTGAGCGGTGACTACTACGATTACAAGGTGACCGACGACGGGAAGGTCTGGTTCGTCATCGCGGATGTCAGCGGAAAGGGAATCACCGCGGCGCTGATCATGGCGAGTCTCGCGACCGCATTCTCGATCTTCGCGACTGCGGGGAGGACGCCAGCCGAGGTCGTGAAGAAGATCAACGACACCCTCGCTCCCCGAACATCACCGACCAAGTTCGTCACGTTATTCGCCGCCGTTCTCGATCCGACGACGGGAATGATCGAGTTCACCAATGCGGGGCACACTCCTCCACTGCTGATCCGACGAGATCGTGTCGAGAGGCTCGACTCGACTGACATGGTGGTCGGAATCTTCGCTGGCGCCGTCTATCGGGATCAGAAGGTTCAGCTCTATCCAGGAGATGGGCTGATCATGTTCACGGACGGAGTGATCGAGGCGGAGAACGAGGCGGGCGACGAGTATGGGCTCGACAAGGTGGTCGAGGTCGCGAAGGGCCTTCATGGAAAGGATCCATGCGGTGTGATCGACGAGGTGGAGGGGAGAGTCATGGAGTTCACGGAGGGTCATTCACTCGGTGACGACGTGACGCTGCTGTCCGTCTGTCGCGATTCTGCCTGACTCGATTCTTCCCGGCGACCGGCGGTGTTTCCGAGGAACCATGTGAGAGTCTCGAGACTCGCCCTCAGATCGACTGATTTCACGTTGACACCGGCAGGCGCGTCGAGGACGACAGGCGCGAAGTTCAGGATCGAGCGGATCTCCACGTCGACGAAAGCGTCGAGGATCTCCTGCGCCGCATCGGCCGGGACGGTGATGACACCGATTGCGAGCTGATGAGCGCTCGCGAGCACCGGCAGCTCCGAACGAGGGATGATCGGGACCCCGCTCGAAGTGAGCGTGCCCACCTTCTCGGGAGACTGGTCGAGAAGCGCGACGATCCGGAATCCGCGGCGAGTGAAGCCCTCGTAATTCGCGAGGGCGACGCCGAGATTTCCCGCTCCGGCGATGACGACTTCCCGTTCGACGTCGAGCCCGAGCTCGGTGGTGAGCCGCGCGCGCAGACTTCCGACGTGATAGCCGACGCCCGGGATTCCCGGGCAGTCGCCGAGAAGAGAGAGGTCCTTCCGGACCTGTGTGGGCTGAAGATTCAGCATCTCGGCGAGACCCCGCGACGAGATCTGTCGTTGCGACCCGGCTTCCAGCTCTTCGCAGCACCGGAGATAGAGCGACAGCCGCTGTACGGTCGGTTCAGAAAGCGACTTCGAGTCGCGATTCGCCATCGTGCGGCCCTAGCGAAGCAAAATGTTCGATGCAGCCTGAACGGCCGTCCGGAAGAACGGGCTCGGAAAGATGCCGATCGCAAGAATCCCGATCGCCGCGATCGCCAGCGCGCTGGCGGAAAGAACGTTGAGTACCGGAAGGGGCGTCGATTCGTCCGCCTCCTTCATGTAGACGAAATAGACGACCCGGAGGTAGTAGAAGACCGACACGATGCTCGTGAGGATTCCGATGATGGCGAGATTGATGGCTCCCGCTTCGATCGCGACCCGGAAGACGTAAAACTTGGCAATGAACCCGGCGGTCGGTGGAAGTCCGGCGAGCGAGAACATGAAGAGGCTCAGCACGAGTCCCGCGAATGGCCGGCTGAATCCCATGCCCGCAATGTCGTCGAGCGTTTGCGGATCGTTCTGGTTCTTGTCGAGAAGCGAGACGACACCGAAGGCTCCGATGTTCATCAGCGCATAGACGATCGCATAGATCGCGACTGCAGCGATCGCATCCTGACGGACGAGCAGGACGGCGATCATCATGTAGCCGACGTGGGCGATCCCGGAGTAGGCCAGCATTCGTTTCAGATCGCGCTGGGCGATCGCCACGAAGTTCCCGATGACCATCGAGAGGATGGCGAGCGTTGCGAGCACGGTCGTCCAGGCAACGCTCGAAGCCATCGGAACGACCTCGGAAACGATTCGAATCAGTGCGATGAATGCCGCCGCCTTCGGAGCGACCGAAAGCCAGGCGGCGACGGGGGTCGGAGCGCCCTGATAGACGTCGGGAGCCCAGCCGTGGAACGGGGCGAGCGCCAGCTTGAAGCCGAATCCTCCGAGCAGCATGATGAATGCAATCGTGACCAGCGGCGATGGGCTTCCTCCGACGATCGCCGTCTGAAGTCCGTCGATCCGGGTCGATCCCGTCGCGCCGTAGAACAGCGCCGTTCCATAGAGGATGAATCCGGTGGCGAAGGCTCCCATCAGAAAGTACTTGAGAGAAGCTTCGTTCGAAATTGCGATCCGCCCGTGATAGGCGACGAGCGCAAAGATGCAGATTGAGAGCGTTTCGAGACCGACGACGACGATCAGAAGATCGAGGCCCTTGGCCATCATCATCATCCCGACGGTTGCCCACAGCAGCAGCGCGTAGAACTCTCCCCCTTCGAGTCTCTCGCGTCTCAGATAGTCCCGGGAAAGCATCGTGGCGAGAAGGGCGGCGACCAGGAAGATGAAGTCGAACAGGCGCGTGAGGCTGCTCACCTCCCACGTATTGCCGAAAAACAGACCCGAGGCCGGACTCTGGAACAGGATCACGGCAAGGATCGTCACGATCGTCAACGGCGCCAGAACATCCTTCGCCTTCGGGAAAAAGGCGTCCCAGAGGATCAGAATCATACCGACGCAGCTGAGGATGATCTCGGGAAGCACCGCCAGGTACCAGTTGGCCTCGATCAGCGGTGTGAAACTCATCGCGACACCTCCTGTGCCGCTTCCCGCTTTCGGAGCTCCGCCATTGCGTGCCGGGCCGCCTCACGGTTCCGTTGCTCGATCGTCAGAATCTCTTCGCCGTTGCGCCGGGCCTCGACGAGCTCGAGCATCTGGGCGACCGCCGGACGCATCGGCCGAAGGAACGTTTCGGGCCGGATTCCGATCCAGACCATGAAGATCACTAGCGGAACGACTGCGAGCATCTCGTGACGCCCGATATCCGGAAGAGTCCGATTCTCCTCGTGGACGATCGGGCCGAAAAAGACCTTCTGCACGAGCCACAACAGGTAGATCGCGGCGAGGATCACACCGCTCGTCGCGATGATCGTCAGCACGGGAAACGTCCCGTACGATCCGGCGAGGATCAGAAATTCGCCGATGAATCCATTGAGACCGGGAAGTCCCACGGAGGCGAGAACCGAAATAATGAACAGGACCGTGAAGAGGGGAACGACCGATGCGATGCCGCCGAAGTCCGCGAGCATCCTCGAGTGCCGGCGCTCGTAGATGACGCCGACGAGAAGGAAGAGGGCGCCGGTCGAGAGCCCGTGGTTGACCATCTGGATGATCGACCCCTCGAGAGACGCCTGGGTGAGCGCGAAGATCCCGAGCACGCAGAAGCCGAGATGCGAGACCGATGAATAGGCAACCAGCTTCTTCATGTCCGGCTGAACCCAGGCGACGAGCGCACCGTAAATGATTCCGATTACGCCGAGTGTCGCGAGCAGCCAGGCCCACTGGAACGTCGCTTCCGGAAAGATCGGCAGCACGAACCGGATGAAACCGTACGTCCCGAGCTTCAGCAGTACGCCGGCAAGGATGATCGAGCCACCTGTCGGCGCCTCCACGTGCGCGTCCGGAAGCCATGTGTGAAACGGGAAGACTGGAACCTTGATCGCGAAGGCGAGCGTGAAGACGAAGAAGAGAAGCGTCTGCGCCTCCGGAGGAATCGTCAGCCCGTAGAGATCCTGAAACATGAAGCTCGGCGCCCCTCCGCGACCGCTGAGAACGCCGAGATAGATGATCCCGGCGAGCATCAGGAGCGATCCGGCGATCGTGAAGAGAAAAAATTTGATCGCCGCGTAGATGCGATTGGCGCCGCCCCAGATTCCGATGATGAGATACATCGGGAGGAGCATCAGCTCGAAGAACACATAGAAGAAAACCAGGTCCATCGCGAGGAAAGCGCCGAGCATCCCGAACTCGAGAGCGAGCATCGAGACCATGTACTCCTTGAGATAGCGCTTGACCGAGGTCCATTGCGAGAGGATGACGACCGGCGTGATGAACGTCGTCAGCAGGACCAGCCACAGCGAGATTCCGTCGACTCCGAGCGCATAGCTGACTCCCCAGACCGCGATCCAGGTGAGCTGTTCGGTGAGCTGGAAGTCGGGGCTGGCGGCGTCGAAGGCTGGAAGAATCATCACCGACAGCACGAAGACCACCACGCTCACGGTCAGGGCGACGACCTTGATCGCCTGAAGAGCAGTCTTCGGCATCAGCGCCACGGCAACCGCTCCGACGAGCGGGAACCAGAGGATGATGGAGAGGAGGTATTCCATTCCGTTTCAGGACCTCGTTCGGGTTCTTTCGATGGTCACGATGCCATCCATGTGAAGAAGATCATTCCGAGGAGCAGAGCGAGGGCATAGTTGCGCACGTTGCCGGTCTGGAGAAATCGCATCAGATCGCCCAGAGCTCCCACGATGTACGCCCCGAGGCTGATCGTGCCGTCGATGATCGCATCGATGATCTTCCAGGAAAATACAGAAATCGAATGGAGCGGCCTGACGACGAGCTTGTCGTACATCTCGTCGACGTAATACTTGTTCTCGAGCATCGTGGCGAGCCCCGGCCTGCTTGCCCGGAGTCGGGCATCCCCGCTGAGCTGGCGGTCGCGGAAGAACGATCGCGCAAGCCACCAACCGAGCAGAGCCAGCGCCGTCGACACGATCATCACCATCGCTTCACCCGAGGCCGGGATCGTGAAGATTCCTTCGGGCAGCCCCGGCGCCTCGGTGAAGATCGGATGGAGCCACCGGTCGAGAAGATGCGGAATGTGAAGCATGTGACCGAACAGCGGAGGGAAGCCGAGGATCAGCCCGCCGATCGCCGAGAGCACCGCGAGAACGACCAGCGGAACGGTCATCGTCCACGGTGACTCGTGAACGTGGTGATGCTGCGCCTCGGTTCCTCGGAACTCCCCCTCGAACGTCAGGTAGTAGAGCCGGTACATGTAGAAGGCGGTCAGGAACGCGGCGATCGTTCCGAGGATCCAGACGATCTTTCCGGTCATCGCGAACCAGGGCGTGACCCAGGCGGAGGCGAGAATCTCGTCCTTCGAGACGAAGCCGGCGGCGAGCGGGAGCCCGGCAATGGCGTAGGTCGATACGAGGAAGGTGATCCGGGTGATCGGCATGTGATGCTTCAGACCGCCCATCTGCCGGAGATCCTGCTCACCACCCATTCCGTGAATGACCGATCCGGAGCCGAGGAAGAGGCAGGCCTTGAAGAAGGCATGGGTGACGAGGTGGAAGATCGCGGCGACGAACGCTCCAACTCCGGCGGCCATGAACATGAACCCGAGCTGAGAGACGGTGGAGTAGGCGAGCACCTTCTTGATGTCGTACTGCGCGAGCGCGATCGTTGCCGCAACGATCCCCGTCGCCGCTCCGACCAGGGCGACCGTTGCCATCGCCTCAGGTGACATCCGGAAAAGCACGTTCGACCGGACGACCATGTAAACACCGGCCGTGACCATCGTGGCGGCATGGATCAGCGCGGAGACCGGGGTCGGGCCGGCCATTGCGTCGGGAAGCCAGACATAGAGTGGAATCTGAGCTGATTTGCCGGTCGCTCCGAGGAGGAGAAGGAGGCAGATTCCGGTGATGATCGCCGCGGGAATCCCGCCGGTCAGGGCGGCATCGGCGACGCCTTGGTAGTCGACCGTTCCGGCATACTGAAACATCAGGAACATCGCCACCAGGAAACCGAAGTCTCCGATGCGGTTGACGATGAACGCCTTCTTCCCGGCGGCAGCCGCCCACTCTTTGTCGAGGTAGAAGCCGATCAGGAGGTAGGAGCAGAGCCCGACGCCTTCCCATCCGACGAACGCGAAGAGGTAATTGCTGGCGAGGACGAGGACGAGCATCGCCGCGAGAAAGAGGTTGAGGTAGGCGAAGTAGCGATGGTAGCCGTCGTCATGCGCCATGTAGCCGACTGAGTAGAGGTGGATCAGAGAGCCGATCCAGGTGACGACCATCAGCATGACGATCGAGAGGGGATCGAGCTGAAAGGCGATATCGGCCTCGATGATCCCCGATGCAAGCCAGGTCCAGGCGACGTCGATGTGCGGTTCGCCGTGGTGGTAGGTCTGCGCGTAACCGATCGCGGCGATCGTACCGAGGATCGCCGAGACGACGGCGGCTCCGACGGCAACGATGCTGACGAACGACTTCCCTGCCCGACGGCCGAAAAGGCCGTTCAGAAGGAATCCGATGAACGGTACGAGTGGAATCCAGCCCAGATGTTCGAGCATCGCTACGGTGCGGCTTCAGCCGCGTCCATCCTCCTCACGTCTTTCATGCCGAGCATGGCGACGCGGGGGATTCTATCCCGTGACGCTAGCTCGACTCGTTACGGTCCTTCTTTTCTGCCTGTTCCTTCGCCCGCTCCGGATAGTCGCTCGAAGATGCCGGATCGAGCTCCCATCGCTCCTTGTCGCGGTCTCGTTCCTTGTTTCCCGCCTTCAGCGGTTCTCCATCCTCATATTCGACACCCATCGCGCGACCCATGGCGTCGACATTCGACTGCCCTGGCGTCGCCACGCTGCCGGCGACGCCTTCATCGCCTGTGGAGTCCGTATCCTCCCACTTCGCGTCGATGTCACCGCCCGAGAGGTCGGGATTGGTGTTGGTGTTTTGCCTGAGACGTTCTGCGAGCTTCCTGCTTCCCGCGGAGACATCGGGAACGTCCGGCTCGATCGTGTCGTCGATACCGTTGCGGTTCTTGTCAGTCTTTTCTCGTTTCTGATCTGCATGTGGACGTTGTTTCATCTGGCCATCCTTTCGAGATTCAGGTCTCGAAGAATGACGGTTGCGAGGGACGTGCCCTCACCAGTGCATCAGGTTCGCCTGATCGACGTCGATCGTTTCCCGGTGTCTGAAAAGCGCTACGAAAATCGCCAGGCCGACGGCGGCTTCCGCGGCAGCGATCGCCATGACGAAAAAGACGAAAATCAGGCCGTGGAGGTCGCCGAGCTGCCTTGCATACGCGATGAACGTGAGATTCACCGCGTTGATCATCAGCTCGATCGACATGAACATCGTGATTCCATTTCTTCGGGTCAGAACTCCGAGCACGCCGATCGTGAAGAGGATCGCGCTCAGATAGAGAAACCATTCGATCGGAATCATGGAGCGCCCTCCTCCGGCCGGATGCTCCGTTCGATTCGCTGCGTGATTACCAGCGCCCCGACGATCGCAGCCAGCAGCATGATCGAGACGAGCTCGAACGGCAGCAGATAGGCTTCGAAGAGCTTCAGTCCGATGTCCCGGGCATTCGATGCGTAAATCTCAGGGGGGTCGGCGACGATCGCGGCCTTGGAGATGTAGTAGAGAAGCAGAAATCCGAACCAGAAGCCGCCAACCCATGCGAAAAACTGATGAATCGGACGCCCGGGGGCTTCAGGGAGCTTCTGGATGTTCAGGAGCATGATCACGAAGAGGAACAGCACCATGATCGCACCGGCGTAGACAAGCACCTGAAGGGCTGCCATGAAGGGGGCGTCGAGAAGAACGTACATCACCGCGAGGGCGAAGAACGAGACCACCAGCGACAGTGCGCTGATCACCGTGTTCCGATGAATGATGACCACGATCGCGAAGATCACAGCGATCGCGGCGAATGTGAAGAAAATGAGATATTCGAACATCGGTCAGATCCATCGTGCCGCGATCAGAAGCGCGGCAATGATCACGTTCAACAGAGCGAGTGGGATGAAAACCTTCCAGCCGAGCTGCATCAGATGGTCGTACTTGAACCGCGGCAGAGTCCAGCGGACCCAGACGAAGACGAAGAGCATGAAGCTGACTTTCGCTCCGAAGCAGAGCGCGGAAAGAACGAAGCCGAGGAACGTCGCCGGCTCGTCGTACCAGGGGATGTCCCAGCCGCCGAGGAACAGGGTCACGCCCAGCGCCGAGATCGTCGCCATCGCCATGTACTCGGCCATGAAGAAGAGCGCGAACTTCATCGATGAGTATTCGGTGTGATATCCCGCCACCAGTTCCGCTTCCGCTTCCGGAAAGTCGAACGGGAGCCGGTTGGTCTCGGCGAAAGCGGCAACCACGAAGACGACGAACCCGAGGAACATCGGAAAGACGTTCCAGGCCGGCAGCTTGATCACGTCGAAGAGGACGTAGTAGCCGGTCTGGTAGTTCACGACTTCGACGAGCCGCAGCGAGCCAGCCGTCAGAAGCGCCCCGGTTGCGGCGATCGCCAGGGCCAGCTCGTACGAGACCATCTGGGCCGCCGCGCGGATCCCTCCGATCATCGAGTACTTGTTGTTCGAGGCCCAGCCGGCAGTCGCGAGACCGTAGACGCCGAGCGACGACAGGGCGAGGATCAGAAGAATCCCGACGTTGACGTCGGCCAGGATCGGCTCGAACAGACGGCCACCCTCGAATAGCGCGTATCCGAAGAACGTCATCTCCGGAATGACGAAGGCCTTGCCCCACGGAACGACTGCGATCGTCGTGACCGCCGGGATCAGTCCGAACGCGGGGGCAATCGTGAAGAGAACCCGGTGCGCCTGCGCCGGAATGATGTCTTCCTTCAGGATGAACTTCAGCGCATCGGCGAGCGACTGGAACAGGCCGAAGGGCCCGACCCGATTCGGCCCGAGGCGATCCTGGATCAGCGCGCTCCCACGGCGCTCGACCCACACCATCATCGGCGTGACATTCAGCAGAACGCCGAGCACGATCGCGATCTTGATCAGACTGAGTGTGACGTCAGTACCGTCGAAAGGCATGCGACCTCTGCGCGCTCAGGCGCGCGCCTCCTCGGAGGAGGGATCGGCGGGGGCGGGAAGTGTCGAGGGAGCGGCTGATGCCTCCCAGCTCGCGTCCGCGAAGGCATCGTTCGAAGCGACCATCCGCTCGAATGTATCGTAGGGCTCGTCGACGTCGAACTCCTCATCGGCGGGGAAGAGCTTCCGTCCCAGCCGCTGAAAGACGTCCCAGTCGGACATCGCATCGCCCTTCGGCAGATAGGCCTGATGAATCCGCTGCGTCCGGTTCTGCAGATTCGTGAACGTTCCGCTCTTCTCCGCGAAGATCGCGCCGGGGATGACCAGATCGGCCGCATCGGCCAGAGGATGCGGTCCCCACGCCTGGACGACCAGAAACCGCGCCTTTCGGAGCTTCGCGACCGCGGCCGGATCTGACGCTCGTTCGGAAAACTCCGGGTCGGTGATCCAGAGGACGTCGATGCCGGACGCTCCTCGCTCCATGAGCCGGTTCGGGAGATCGGTGTCCTCGATGCCATTGGCCACGATGCCGCGAAGATTCGGCCCGGCCTGTGTTCCCTCGAGCCATCCTTTTTTGTTCTTCATCTTGATCGGACCGATCGGATCGACATGGACACCGGTCGAGCCGGCGAGCAGATCGCCGAAGAGCCGCTTTGCGAGCCGGGCTTCCTCGTTGGTGAGCTGTGCCGAGGCGATCAACGCGACCTTTTCGGCCTCACGCAGCTTCGAGACGAGCTCCTCCCAGACCTCGGTCCAGCTCGAGATCCCGAGATAGTCGTCACGCCTCTGCTTCGGCACGACGAACCGCTCGGTCTCGTAACGCTCGTGGGAGAACCTGCCGTAGTCGCAGAGCCAATGATCGTTGACCTCGGGATTCACGCGCGGCTTGTAGCGGAAGATGCGCCCGCCCTTGTGCTCGATGTGAATGTTGCAGCCGACGTCGCAGCCGTTGCAGACCGAGCTCGCCGCGTCGAGGTTCCAGGCGCGCGCCTCGAATCGGAATTCACGCGTGGTGAGGGCACCGGTCGGGCAGATGTCGGTCACGTTCGCGCTCATCCAGTTGTCGAGCGGCCTTCCGGGGAAGACGCCGACCTCGGTTTCCGCCCCTCGCTTGAAGAACGCCAGCTCGCCCGTCTCGCTGATCTCCTCGGTGAACCGGATGCATCGCGTGCAGTGGATGCAGCGATTCATGTTCTGAAGGACGTGCGGTCCGATCGCGGTCCGGTCCATACCGGGGTAGGTGCGCTTGAACTCGGCGTATCGGGAGGTGACCGAGCCGTAGTTGAAGGCGTAGTCCTGGAGGGGGCACTCTCCCGATTTGTCGCAGATGGGGCAATCGAGGGGGTGGTTGATGAGAAGGAACTCCATCTGCCCCTTGCGCGCCTTGTCGACCTTGTCGTTGTGGACGAAGATCTTCATGCCGTCGCGGACCGGGGTTGCACATCCGGCCTGGAGCTTCGGCACGCCGTCCACTTCCACCAGGCACATCCGGCACTGGCCGACGACGGTCAGTGAGGGGTGGTAGCAGAAATGGGGAACATGGATGTCGGCAGCCTTCGCTGCTTCGACGATGTTGATTCCGTCTTCGACTTCGACCTCGATACCGTCGATGGTGACTTTTGCCATGGGATTTGAGCGTTTTCCTGTCGTACTTTCGTTTGTACGGCGACCGCGCCGGCCCTGCGAGAGACGGGCGGAGCATGACGGCTGCTCACGAGCAGCAGAGAATATCGGTTTGATGGGGTCGGGTCAATGCAAAGGCCGATCGGCCGACCCGGTGTGAATTCGTCGCGAACATGGGTTGAAACCCACCATCTCCGGAGCCCGAACCGATCCATGTGCGGGAATCGTCTCTTCTTGCTCATTCGCCCGCTGCATCCCGCGGAGAGTGTTGGTGGGAGCAGAGAGAAGAATGGGGGTAGCGGTTCCCATCAGGACTCAGGCATGGATGCGCCAGTTGAAAAGGGCGACGACGCTTCAAAGGATGCCGAGGAACGACTCCCGGTCGTCATCATCGTGGAAGGTCATCTCGCGGTTGTTGCCGCGCGATGTGACATGCCACAGAGCGCCACGATCTTCGAGTCTGAGCGGCCGAGCCATGGAGAGCCATCTGTCGGTGAAAGGAAAAAGTCCAACCGTTACCCGAAGAGCTCACTTTCCTCCCTCGGAATGGAAACTTTCGTGACACTTCTCCACGAGGAGCAGAATGCCCCCAAGCCCGAGAGTGCACGGGAAATCGAAAAACGAACGGGTTGTTGCCCAAAACCCCGATCCCAATCGCGACACCGGGAGGGCGAAGCTCCTGCTGAGCCGCACCGTGACGAGGTGCCGGAATGTCGAATGGAAGGAGGATCGAGAGGAACAGCGACGGAGAGCGGTTTCAGGTGGCCTTTTGGTGAGATGCGGCTCAGCAGGAGTTCGCCCTCCCGGCGCCGCTGACCCGTTCTCAATTTGGCAGAACTTTCCGCACACTATCCACTTTTAACTCGCGCCCGCCTTCCCGGCCGCGGCCCGGTCTATGATTTGGGCAATAGCCCGCGAAGGTATGATCCCCATTTAGTTTCCACAAGCGACCAGGTCTGCCAGCTGCGTCTGAGGCCGTAGCGTCTTCGAGATCAGCCGAGATGGAGGTTGATCTTCTTCGGCAAGCGGGCTCTTGTGCGCGTAGAGGCCTCAGCGCAGGACGAGTACGAGCTCGCCGACGTCGTGGCCGGCGACCTCGACGCTCTCCTCGCGCTCGAGGCTGAAGCCGCACTTCTCCAGGACGCGGATCGAGCCGACGTTGTGCTTGGCTACGTGCGCGTGGAGGGGACGCTCAGTGACGAGATGCAAGAAAGCGGCGAGCGCCGGGTCGCGACACCCTTGCCCCAATGCTCCTTGCCGATCCAGTAGCCGACGAGGCGGACACCGTCCTGGGGCCAGCTCCCGATGTTGCCCGCGACCTGGCCGTCGAGGAGGATCGTTCGCGTGACCGC